>CAZBAN010000004.1:0-10751 GCA_964489895.1 uncultured Dehalococcoidales bacterium | reverse complement strand
ATCATCACCAGTGCCGAAGATGATGGTCCCGGCACCCTGCGCCAGGCACTGCAGGATTTGCAGACCGGCGACACCATCACTTTCGATTCTGCCGCCTTCCCACCTGATATGCCGGTCACTATCGCCCTCACCAGTGAACTACCGCACATCCATCACGTGGACCACGTTACTATCGATGCCAGCGATGCAGGCGTTATCCTGGATGGCAGTAACGTGCCGGGAGACTGGGCGGCTGGTTTACAAATCGTATTTTCCAGTTCAAACAACATCCGTGGATTGCAGGTCTCCAACTTTTCCGGCCCGGGAATAGCCATTAGCGGTGACTCCAGAAACAATATTATTGGCGGCAACCGCGATACCGGTTCTGGACCTTTTGGCCAGGGAAACCTGTTCAGCCACAACACCATCGGTGTCGACCTTTCGGTAGATGGTACGACTCTCAATAATATCAAGGGTAATTTGATTGGTACGGATGCTACCGGTGAAGCCTCACTGGGTAACCAAAGAAGCGGAGTCTGGATTTGCGAAGGTGCTAAAGGAAACACAATCGGACCGGATAACATCATTGCCCACAATCTTGGCTCCGGAATAGCAATAGAGGGCCAGGATTCACTGCATAATACCATCACCCGGAACAGCATCCACGACAATCAACACGCAGGTATTTCTTTACAGTGTGGCGGAAACTCTCAACTGGTTGTCCCGATTATCCTGGACTATGACCTGTCAGCGGGTACTGCAACCGGTATCACGTGCCCCAACTGGACGGTAGAGTTATTTTCCGATGACGAAGATGAGGGCGGAACCTGCGAGGGGCAGACAACAGCCGATAATAAAGGGGTATTTGTCTTCGAAAAAGGTGCTTCTTTCACGGGTCCCTACCTGACAGCTACCACTAAAGACGTTGACGGCAATACAAGCGAATTCTCAATGCCCACATCGGGCACAGCAGGGTCTCTGACCTTACAACAGGGAAATGACCTTCCCAAAACGAAATTCCTTACCAGGCAGTCCGCAGAACTGGTCGATAACCGAATCGGAGCCCAGTTCGATAACTTCGGCAACCCGGAATACTACGACCTCAATCTTTATCCCCGGGGAGTAAAACGAGTCCGTGTGGGTATCACCGGTTTTGAACCTGAACGGGTATATTGGGATTTACCTGAGTTTTCAATACAACCAAACCACGACGACGTCTTCACGAGGCTGGCTGATAACGGTCTGACGATAACCTACGTACTTACCTTCTGGGATAAGGAGACCTATCCCGGAGGAGAGGGTGCGCCCTGTAAAAGATTCAAGACCGAAGGAGAGATACAGCGTTACCTCGAATTTGTGCGGTTTACTGTCCGTCAATTCAAGGACCGCGTTCAATACTTTGAGATATGGAATGAGCCGGATATTCCGGAATACTGCCCCAAATGGATAGAGGCGCCTGACTACATCAACCTGGTAAAACGCGCGGTACCCGTCATCCGCGAGGAGTATCCCGAGGCTAAAATAACGGTTGGCGGGGTCTCGAATACCAAGTTTTCTCACGCCTCTGACTTTTTGTTTGATATTCTGGAGTCAGACATCATGCCTCTGGTAGATGTTATCGCCTGGCACCCGATGTACGGAACGTCTCCAGCGTATGACCTCTACAGGGACTATTATTATCAATATACGTCCTTCGTGCAGGAAATCAAGGATATGGCTGAGGCAAATGGTTTTACCGGAGAATACCAGGCTGACGAGATTGGCTGGAGTACACCCGAGACGGCTGTACCTGACCAGCCCTGGGTATACAGCCCGACGGTTGCACTCAAGTACCTCGGCAGGGGCATCCTTATGCACCTGGGCATGGACGTCGGAGTTGGAGCGCCGGACGACAATAGTGTAGTGCGAAATTTATGTACTATCATGGCTGGTGCCGAGCCGGTGGACATGCCAGTGGAAATACAGAGCGAGGCAACTAACATAGTTACATACGGTTTTTCGCTGCCGGGCGGCGATAAGTTACTGGCACTATGGACCGATGGCGTAGCGGTTGATTACGACCCCGGCATAGAAGCAAGCATAAGCTTCTCCAGCATTTCCGCCCGGGAAGTGGTAGGACTTGACATACTGTACGGCTTCGAGCAGGAAATAAAGACAGGTACAGAAGACGGCAACCTGATTATCAAGAACCTGCTGGTTAAGGACTACCCTGTAATCTTACGCCTAATACCCTGATAGTAAAGCAATTAACTCTTTTGTCTCATGTGGGGAAACGGCTTTTTCCCACTGAACTCAATCTTGAATACCTTATCCATGTCAGCAGGTTACCTGCAAATGCTGTTGCGACTGCTTGACACTTCTAACCGCTTCTCATATGATTTAAAAACCAGTCTAGTAACCACACCTCAATGATATTATTCCATTTTCTTAAAGGAGGAGTTGATGAAAGCCGCAGTGTGTTATGAATTCGATAAACCTCTGGTAGTGGAGGAGGTAGACCTGGACCCGCCGCAGGAGGGAGAGGTTAAGGTTCGCATCAGCGCGACCGCAGTATGCCATAGCGACATCCACTGTATTAAGGGAGAGCTTCCCGGGAAATTGCCCGGCGTTCCCGGTCATGAATCGGCAGGCCATGTGGAAGAGGTGGGGGCGAATGTTACATTGGTTAATCCCGGCGACCCTGTTATTGTATCTACGGTGACATCAGGTTGCGGACAGTGTTATTACTGCAAGATTGGACTGCCCCACCTGTGTGAAAGAAACAAACCCCATCCACCTCATCATCGCAATAAGAAGGGAGAGCTGATGCCGCCCATGGCCGGTCCGGTGGGCGGATTTGCAGAGTACACGGTCGTATCAGAGACCCAGTTAGCCGTAATCCCTGAAGATTTCGCCATGGACAAAGCGGCGCTTATATCGTGCGGGGTGTTAACGGGTTACGGAGCGGTGGTCAACCGCGCCCAGGTCAAGGGACTTAACAGCGTGGTTGTGATGGGGACCGGCGGAGTAGGACTGAACGCTATACAGGCAGCCGCTCTCATGGGGGCGTATCCGGTTATCGCGGTGGATATCCTGGACAGGAAGCTGGAGTTTGCCAGGAACTTTGGTGCGACACATACGGTAAACTCAGCTAAAGAAAAAGACCCGATTGCCCTGGTCAACCAGATGACATATGGAAGGGGGGCTGATTACGTATTTGTCACCGTTGGTAGTGCTGATGCCCTCCGCCAGGGTTTCTTCATGTCAGGTCCGCGAGGGATGACGGTCATAATCGGGCTGGTGCCGATGAAGGACAGTATATGCTTCAATACATTCGATTTCCTTGGAGGCGAGAGAGTGCTCACCGGCTGTGGAGGAGGGTCACCCCGGCTGAATATAGACGTTTCCCGTATTATAGAGCTTTACCAGGAGGGACGCCTCAAACTGGATGAGCTAATCACAGGCTATTATCCTCTGGAGCAAATAAACGCCGCTATAGAGTCCGCCGAAAAAGGAGAAGCTATCCGTAACGTTATAACGTTTTAACCGGACAAAGATATAAGGAGGTAAACAATAATGAAAGCTGCAATCTGTTACGAATTTGGAAAGCCCCTGGTGATAGAAGATGTGGAAATGGTCCAGCCGGGAAAAGGCGAGGTGAAGGTACGCCTGGCAACGACGGCGGTCTGCCACAGCGATATCCATGATATCAAGGGCGAACTTCCCGGACCGGTGCCTTTCATACCCGGTCATGAATCGGCGGGCTATGTGGATGAGGTCGGTCCCGAAGTTACGAGTGTAAAGGCTGGCGACCCGGTTGTGGTAACGCTTTTATCGTCCTGTGGCAAGTGTTACTTCTGCGTAACAGGGCTCCCCCACCTTTGTGAAAGCAGGTTTTCCCAGAAACCGGAAGTGCGTATACGCAACAAAAAGGGGGAAACGCTGGCGCAAAGGGGAGGAGTGGCTGGTTTTGCCGAGTATGTGCTGGTGAATGAGTCCCAGCTACTGAAAGCCCCCGACGGTATGCCGCTGGACAGTGCGGCTCTTCTTGCCTGCGGCGTCATGACGGGATTCGGGGCTGTGGTCAACCGTGCCAAGGTCAGACCGTTTAACAGCGTTGCCGTAATGGGACTCGGGGGAGTGGGGATGAATGCCGTTCAGGGTGCCGCCTATTCGGGGGCTTATCCGGTCATTGCCGTGGATATCCTGGACTCAAAGATGAAGGCTGCCATGGACTTCGGTGCCACACACTCGGTAAACGCCGGCGGGGAAAAGGCAATCGAGGAGATAAGAGAGCTAACATCAGGGAGAGGAGCGGACTACGTATTTGTTACCGTCGGCAGCGTCGCCGCGATAAAGCAGGCCGTATCAATGCTCGGCCCGCGCGGGACTGCCGTCGTCGTAGGACTGCCGCCAATAAAGGACACGCTTTCTCTCACGCCCATGGAAATAATCGGCGCGGAGAAAAATCTGTCCGGCTGCTACATGGGCTCAACCAATCTCACGGTGGATATCCCACGACTTATAGAGTTATACCAGACCGGACATCTCAAGCTGGACGAGCTTATTACCGGACGCTATCCTCTGGATAAAATTAACGAAGCTATAGAGTCTACCGAAAAGGGAGAAGCACTGCGTAACGTAATAATGTTCGAGTAGGGCAGGTAGGTAATCAGGGAGGAGCAGGCATGAAAAATAAAGACTCCGACAGTCCGGCAGCCGCCGGGCAGGAAATGGTCTACACAAACATAATGAACCCCATGGCTCAGCAGAAGCTGGAATGGGATATGATACCGCTTGTCGAGCGCCCTTCAACGCTGGAGGGAAAGACAGTTTACATAATAAACCAGAGATGGGGCGGGACAAAGGCACATGAGCCTCTCCTCATGGCGGTAAAAAAATGGCTCGAAGATAATATCCATGATATACATATCGTATACAGACCGAAGCTGGGCAGCTATATGGTCAACGACGTCGAGCTGTGGAAGGAAGTGGGGGAGAAAGCCGACGCAGCAATAATTGGGGTACCTCATTGAAGTACCTGTGGTCCGGCGGTCGTCCGGCAGGCACTCGAAATGGAAAAACAGGGTACTCCCGCAATACCGCTGATGAGTCCTTACCTTATCGAAACGGGTAAGGACAGCGCATTTGAGCTGGGGTGGCTTCACCCGCGACTGGTCTCAATAAGCGAACCTGACGCACTCCGGTCGAATAAGGCGGTACAGAGAATCGTCAGCGACAACGACCCGATAAGCGGCAAGCCTTTGATGACGGCTATTATTGATGCCCTGACCAGACCGCTGACAGCAGAGGAGAAACAGACGGGCAAGCTCAGGCATCCGGTTGAGCCGAGGGTCCTTTCGTTTACGGGCACCTATGATGAAGTGCAGAGGTATTTTCTCGATAACAGAATGACCGATGGCTTGCCGGTGGTAATTCCCAACGAAGAAAAGTTGAAGTGGATGTTAACGGGGACAAGCCATCGCGCTGACGAAGTGGTGGCTGAAGCCTTCAAGATGGGTTTTACGGAGAACGGTCAGCGTGAGGGACAGAATATTACCGTGGAGAAGGTCGCCACTATTGCCGTGATGGCTGGTTGCCGACCGGAATATCTCCCGGTACTGCTCGGTCTGGCGACACAGGGTCCCCCGTATTTCAGCTCGGCACAGTCGTTCACCGGCGCGGCAGTAGTCCACGGTCCGATAGCCGGGGAAATAGGTATGGAGTCCGGCTACGGCTGCATGGGTCCCTACAACCACGCCAACGCCACTATCGGGCGGGCATGGCAGTTGATGGGACGCTGTCTGTGCTACGCGATTCCCGGTCTGACCATAATGGGCGACTGGGGCAACAACCTTCAGTACAACAGCCTGACCTTTGCCGAGAATATGGACAATCCCATGACGCCCTGGGAGCCTTTCCACGTGGAAAAGGGGTATAAGCCGGAGGACAGCGTGGTAAGTATATGGGAGGGGAGGGGCTTGCGCCAGCGGTGCGGCTACAATGTGCCCGACTTTACCCTCAAGGTACTGGATAATGTGGAGCCAGAAAACGGCGCCATGGTGCTGCTGACCCCTCTCTCGGCAAAAATGCTCGAGGAAGACTTCGGTTTTACGACGAAGGAAGATTTCAGGCAGTATATATATGAAAACAGCCACATGACCGTCCAGGAGTGGCTGGACAGCGACCAGGTACAGACCTTCACCATACCCCACCTCGAGCTTCCTCCACCGCCGAACCCGGAATTTCAGCAGATGCAGGAGGCGGTACGGGAGCGTCTGTCGCAGCCCGCCGATACCGTGATAAAGAGGTTCCGCTCTCCCTCGCAAATCAACATCATTATAGCCGGAGAGGGCATGATTTACTTCGTGGCGGGTGCGGACTTAAGCCTGAAAAGCATTGTCGAACTGGACCCCTGGAGATAGAAGTCAGTCAGGGCAGGGAACATCTATTAGTACCCTGTCCTGTTTTATCTTAACTGACCGGCTTGAACTTGGGCAGTGTAACCTCCTCGGTCACATCGTCAAACACCACTTCCACGGGCATCCCTACATACAGGTCCTCGTTTTTGCATTCGACCACATTGCTCATTATCAGGGGACCCTCGTCCAGTCTAATCCAGCTCACGTTATAGGGTATCTCTTCTTTCCACGCCGGGTGATAGAGCTGGTGGTAAATGCCGAAGGTATATACCTCTCCTTTTCCACTGACCTTTACCCACTCCATGCGGGGACTGTCGCAGGCTACACAATCGGTGACCTGTGAGTAAAAAGTCCCGCAATTCAGGCAGCGGTATGCTACCAGCTCGTGTTTTTTAGCCGCGTCCCAGAACGGTCTGTCAATCGAGGTGATATCCGGCAGTTGTTTTTTATATTCGGACATTTTTCACCTTCGTATAATGCAGCAGGTGGCGGTACTGCCCGGCGCCGGCGGACCGAGCCCGGTAACCATGCAGATTTCGGCATCCCTGACCTGGCACTCTCCCGATTCGCCTCTCATCTGGCGTATTCCTTCAGTGAGGTGGCTGAATCCCTGCAGGTAGCTCCACGATAACTCGGTACCGGAGGTATTGCTCGGAAACGCTCCGTCCAGTCTGAGGTTTCCCTCCTCGACGAATGGTCCCGCCTCTCCCGTTCCGCAGATTCCATAAGCCTCGAGCTGGGAAAGCAGGAACGGCGTGAAAGCGTCGTAAAGCTCCGCCACGTCCACATCTTTAAGCGTAACCCCTGCCATCTTAAAGGCGTTTTCTCCGGCTTTCCGGGTTATGAACCCGTCCCAGTGCATGTAAGCATAGGGGGAGGTTCCTATCTCTCTGACGGAGTGGTCGGTGCCGTAACCCATAACATAGACAGGGGGTTTCCGGCAATTCCTGGCTCTCTCCGCCGAGGTTATTATCAGGGCTACCGCGCCGTCGTTGACCAGGCAGCAGTCAAACAGACACAGAGGCTCGACTATCATTCTGGCATTCAGGTAATCGTCCATGGTCAGTTTTCTCTCGTACATCACCGCTTCAGGACGCTTATTGGCATAATCACGCAGGGTGATAGCCACCGAGCCCATCTGTTCTCTGGTAAGTCCGTAGAGGTGCATAAATCTCCGGGCGATCCAGGCACCGTGCGCCACCGGTCCGTAGCATCCGTAGGCTCCCTGGGTGCTTCTCATCTGCGGACCGCCGGCGCCGACCAGAACACGCTGGGTCGAGGCGCTGGTAGCGTGCAGTATAATACAGGACTGGCACAGCCCGGCTTCAAGGGCGCTGGTAGCGGCAATAACCATATTAAGGCAATAGCAGCCGCCGGATGACATTTCCCAGCAGAAACTGGCGGGGACGCCGGCCATCACCAGCGGCTGCGAACCGTGAGGTCCCCCGCCGATGCCCTGCTGATATATGTAGCCATCAACTTCGCTTTTCTTCATCCCTGCGTCCTCGAGCGCCAGGAGAATCGCCTGGGCGGCAAGCTGGTCCGTGTCCATCTCGGGCACCTTTCCCTGTTTAGTTATTCCGACACCCGCGAAAGCATATTTATCTTTAATGCTCATCTACTTCTCTGTAAATTCCTTTCCCGGCACCGCCTCAATCGAATACCCCCTCCTGCTTCAGTCCGTTAAACTCTTCCTCCGTCATGCCGAGAATCTCGCGGCAAATGTATTCGGTATGCTCGCCCAGTAAAGACGGAGCGGATACCTCGGCGGTAGCCTCGGACAGCTTGAAACCCGGGGGGTGGTAAAAATTACGTTTTCCCAGATAAGGGTGCTCTCTCTCACGGAAGAAGTCGTAATGCTTGAACTGAGGGTCTTCTTCCTGGTCCTGGGCGTTTGCCACCACTCCGGCACTCACCCCGGCATCCTGCATCATGGTCATTACCTGCTCGGCGGTGAAATTGATGGTCCACTCCGCCACCAGCTTATCAAGCCCATCGCTGTTTTTAATCCTGTTTATCAGAGTGCTGAACCTGGAATCCTTCGTCCAGTCCGGGTTCTCGATAACCCGGCAAAAGCTGTCCCATTCCCCATCGGTGTATACGCCGATGGCAACCCATCTGTCATCGCCCTTGCAGGGATAGGCTCCGTGCGGAGCGGCATAAGCACTCTTGTTGCCGGTTAAAGTCAACTCTCTCTGATTTACCGTGTAGTCCAGTACGAGTGGCGCCATGTAGTTTATACCGGCTTCAACCTGGGAATGGTCGATACACTGGCCCTCACCGGTCCTGCGCATACGGTCGATGGCGGCAATCAAAGCCAGTCCGCCGAATAACGGCGCCAGGTGGTCGGTATAGAAAGAGGATACCGGAACAGGCGGCTGACCCGGCCAGCCGGCGATACCGTGCATTCCGGTTAAAGCGGTTACGGTCATACCCAGTCCCGGCTGGCCTGCCATAGGTCCGGTGTGCCCGTAACCATTGGTGCGGTGCATAATGATGCTCGGTTTTATCTTCTTCAGCTCATCATAACCCAGGCCCAGTCTTTCCATTACCCCCGTGGTAAAGTTTTCAACAATAACGTCAGCCCAGGCGACCAGTCTTTTAAAGACATCTATCGCCTCGGGGAGCTTCAGGTTCAGGGTTATATCATATTTGTAAACGGGATGGGTTATGCAGTATACAGGACCGTATTCCAGCTCGGGGTGCTGGCTGGGTCCCCCTCCTGTTTCAGCGTCATATTTTTCGGTCAGGCCGGACGCGCCGCCGATTCTGATAGGGTCGGGCCGGGTGGCGGTCTCCACTCTGATTGTCGTTGCCCCGTAGTAGGTCAGGAAATTGCCGGTAAAAGGACCCACGCCCGCCCAGGTGAAGTCCAGGAAATTTATGCCTTCAAAAGGTTTCTTCTGCATATTTCAGAACTCCTTATTCATAATCGACTAAATAACCCCGAGCTGTTTCATAGCTACCAGTTCTTCCGCAGGTATACCCATTTCCCTGGTGTAAATCTCTTCATTATGCTCACCGATAAGCGGAGCCCGGCGGCGTATACGGCATTCTGCATCGGCAAGTTTTACAAAAGCACCGGGATAGGTAATTTCAGTATCCAGTTCAGGGTGTTCTACCTGTATCCAGTAATCCCGCTCGACAAGCTGGCGGAACTCAAGCTGGTCCTTGGGAGTCAGCAAGGGGTTTAGCTGGATACGCCTCTCAAGCGCCCCGTCATTCAGTTCTATCTTGGTCTGGCTCTTGAAGAAATTACTGATAATTTCGCGCGCCTCGTCAACCTCCTCAACGGTGTAATTGCTCCAGTTCTCCGTTTTCCAGTCGATTCGTCCCAGTACACCGGGGTCGGCGTCACTACTTCTTATCCATTCAACAAAAGCCTGGTTAGAACTCTCGTAGGTGGGATTGAACATCAGGGTCAGAACGACGTAACCATCCTTGCATTCCCAGAAAAAAGGAAAATATGTTACTCCATCTTTAGCTCTGGCGCGGTTGCTGTCCTTGCGGTTGGGAATCATCTTTGCCATTCCCCAGGGGACTTTTGTGGCTATGGAGATTGCGAAACAAAGTCCCTGATGGCTTATGGCGTCGACCTGCTGACCGCGACCAGTTAACTGGCGCTGGCAGAGGGCTACAGCCGTACCGACGGCTGCATTCATGGCTCCCACGAGGTGACCGTGAGCGTAGCTGGGTGCAAGCGGCGGATGGTCGGCGTCACCCATTATATACATGAAGCCGGACATAGCCCAGACAGCAATATCACGGTCATTGTAGTCCCTGTACGGTCCCTCCTGCCCGAAACCGCTGATTGACGTCATGATTATGCCGGGATTTATCTCACTGAGTAAAGTGTATCCCAGTCCAATCTCATCCATGTACCCCGGGGCAAAGGACTCAATGACGACGTCAGCCTTTTTTACCATTTCCTTGAATATCTCCCGCCCGTCTGCCGTTTCAATATCAAGGGTAATACCCCTCTTGCTGGCATTGAAGCCAAACCAGTAAAGGCTTTTCTCCGGTTCGGGAATATCGTGGTAAAAAGGACCGATATTGCGGGCAGGGTCTCCTCCCGGCTTTTCAATCTTTATCACGTCAGCCCCGAGGTCACCCAGCGCCTTGCCGCAGAGAAAGCCCTTCTCGTTGGTCAAATCAAGAACTCTATAGCAGCTAAGCATAGGCAGATTCTCCTTTCAATCCCCGATAGACTGCTAAAGTGTGGATGTCTACGGCACTAAATGCACTGCTGAAATATCGCTGAATTATTATAAAGCGTCCCGTGCTAAAGGGCAATAAAAAAGCCCTGGCGTTTTCTTCGTTAACCGACTTGATTAAAGTTAGTATTTTTACTAACATTCTGCCAGCAGGCTT
>CAZBAN010000003.1:0-61036 GCA_964489895.1 uncultured Dehalococcoidales bacterium | reverse complement strand
TTTTCAATCATTGTTGCCCCCTTTCAATTCCAGACATATTAAACAGCTCTAAAAACAGGAGAACTCATTTATTTCCTAAAGGATAGTATTCACATTTACGCCGTATGTCAAGCAATTTGTATGTTCGGTCTATAAAACAATCTCTCATTTGATGGTCTTGGGGAACAATACTCTAAACGCATAATACACGGTTAAAATCGAATCAACAATGATTCCAATCCCAAAGAGTATAAGAATTGAAGTGAACGTTGGCGTCCAGACACCGCTAAGATACAAAATGAAAGCTATAACATACGCTGAGCCATTGGTTATTATCGCCTGATATGCCTGGTATTGCGTCTTACCTACCCCATAAAATATACTATCGGTTATCATATTGAGGGCAAGTAGAATGTATGGGACAATTAGAATGACCATTGCCTTCTGGGAGAAATCTACTATATTAACATTTGAGTTCAATAGGCCGGCAAAATCACCCCAGAACGGTAATAGAACAATCCATATTACAACAATGATTCCCCCTATGATTAAGGCTGAATACCATAGCTGCCGAACTCTATAAATATCTTCTGAATGGTTAGCTATCAGTACTCTCGTACTCTCAGCGAGAGCCAGTATCGGCACAAGGAGGAAACTCCAGATAATATGCATTGCCAGATAATATCCACCAATACTACTTTCCCCGAGTAGGTTTAGTAATCTGACTATCATGAAAAAATAAGCCACATTCCTGACCAAGCTATCGAGACCAGACCAGCCACCTACCCTTAGATAAACCCTCCAGTCCTTGAGAGTAAAGAATGCGAAAAAGCTCTTAACCTTATCAAATATGATGTGTCTTAACAGAATCAGGGTGGTTACAAACAGACAGGTACCGGATGCTATCTCCGCCCAGGCAACACCGAGTACTCCAAGGTTTAAAGAGAATGGATATCCCCCATAAAACAGGCTATCAAAAATAAACTGGTAAACCACCTGAAGAATAGCGATTGTCAGTAAATACTTCTTTCGATTTACAGTTTCAACGATTATTACAGAAGCCATACTTAGCAGGAATAGAGGAATTGTAGCAGTTTTAATTTTAAGGAATTGAGACGTTATTAACTGAATACTTTCGGGAGTACCGATAATGGATACGAAACTTTCTGACATGAAGAATAAAACGGCTGCGAGTACAATACTGAAAATTAGTATGGACGTATATGCCGTTCTGATAGGTGGTCCAGGTCCTTCAGTTCTCTGCAAACCTCTTCCTACAAAAAAGAAAATAGCCAGAACGAATGTTTCCTGAACTACCTCAAGAAGGAGTTCGATGAATTGCCATTGAGCTACAGTTGCCAGAGCGTTGGTATCTGGTATTGCGTTACCAATCAGGTAAACGCTATAGGAACGGTAGAACCGGGGTAACGCCATATAAAGGAATATCAGACCAAAGAGACCCCAGTCCCATTGCTTAAGGAGACCCTTTGTTGTCTCACATAGTCTCAAAGTATTAATGATTATATTTCAGATAATATAGAAAAACAAGAAGTTGGGTTAGAATTGGAAATAATCCTGTAATAAATACCTAACTATATACCCCATATTCTT
This sequence comes from uncultured Dehalococcoidales bacterium, assembly GCA_964489895.1. Classification (GTDB taxonomy): domain Bacteria; phylum Chloroflexota; class Dehalococcoidia; order Dehalococcoidales; family UBA2162; genus MGML01. Next base: position 59,446 of record CAZBAN010000003.1, on the reverse strand, counting down.
TGGTGAAATCAATCATGGCGTGGATGTTTTCCGCAGTGCCTTCGTCAGGCACGACGCTGGGACAGACGATAAGCCCCCCGTCCTTACCGACGACATCTATCAGCTCTTTACAATAGTCCTTAACTCCCTGAACAGTGCTCGCTCGTAGTAACGTGGCAGGAACATTTCCCCTGATACACATGTTATTCTTCAGTATCTCTTTAGCTCTGTAGATATCCGTGGTGTCGAAATGACCCAGTACTTTCCCGGGGGGAAGCTCAGCCAGGTATTCCAGGCGCTGAGTCCAGTCTCCTTCGAAAAAGATACCCGGTACATAACCTTTATCTATAATCGCAAGAATAACGGTTTTAAGTCCGGGCCAGTAGAACTCTTCGAACTGTTTCAAGGACATAAAACCGTCCGAGCCGCGGTGAGTAGCCATAAAAACTCTGGGATTATCGTACCTCTGGGGTAGCATGGCTATTCTTTCCATGGTACTCTCCAGTATCTCATCATTGGCTTTATGCAGGTTCTCAGGCTGCCGGTACATATCAAGCATGGCACCGTGCATGCCGCGGATACTATCAGAAATAAGGTCGAAAGGCGCCATGCCGGCACCCATTCCTGTAAGCGGGAAACCCAGTTTCTCTATTTCCCTGTCGAATTCCATCATTTTAGGATAAAACTTGTTCAGTTCTTGTCCTGCTTTCTGAAGACGTTCGATAGCTGCGGCTATCTCCGGTGTCGCCAGCGCCTGGGCAATCCTCATCACTCCAAAAAACCCGAACCCCATGGACGATAAATCCGGGAGGTTTACCATTGGTTCCATCACCCCGCAGACACGCGGCAGGAAAGTCCTGATTAAATAATCAGTACGGTCGCCAAAATAGCGGTCATACTCATCCGCTTTCATCCACTCACCTTCTATAGCCTGGTGACCGGATTTATCGGGGAGTCCATACCCGGGCCACTTCATCGACCTGGGCTCGAGGTACTCCATAGCCAGTCCCGGCGAAATACCCTGCACGTGACAGAGGGCGTCCGGCTCGAAATCAAGTATGGTCTTCTTGGTGGCTTCCAGCCAGGTATCAAAATCATAATAAGCAGGCTTGCAGGTTATTCCGAGGTATTTTCCCGGGAAATACCCGAACGACATTTCGATGGGGACTCTATCCGGTATTTTCAACTGTATGGCATCGCTAACCCTCTTTTCTCTCTCCTGGTACAGCTCTTCGGTTGTCTTTTCCGCCAACTCTTTCCTCCCGATTATTAGTAGATATACAATGAGTAACGAACTAAAAGCCGCGACTGACTGCATGTCTTCTGTGGCATCTCGGGCAGGTGACATTATCACCCTTGAAGCCCGGAGGGATTTTCAACACGGCACCACATTCACAAGTAATAGATGTAAAGTTATTCACCCGTCGTAACGCACTCGACGTTTCCCGAGCTCGCTGTATTTCACTAGGCTCTTCGACTTTCAATGAAGGTGGTGTCTCTGCTAACGGAACGGGGGTGCCGACGAGACTCAATCCCGGTATAATTCCCCTGCCACCCCGGTGCACCTGACGATAAGATTCATCATAGTTATTGTAGGCAGCCCCGGCCATACCACGCAGGATGCGTATCCTCTCCGAGATAGGCGGGTGGGTGCTTGAGAGGTCGCTGAATTTCAAGCCTTTCTTACGGAAGGGATTAACTATATACATCGGTGCCGTAGCCTGATTAGCCGATTTTAACTGTCCTGTTGATGCCCCGAGTTTCTCCAGTGCCGACGCCAGTCCTTCCGGATAACGGGTATATAATGCTGAAGAAGCATCGGCCAGGTACTCCCTTTTCCGTGAAATCGCCAGGTAAATAATCTGGGCTAAAATCGGTGCTAATATCATAAATACAAGTGCCACTACAATAATGATTATTTGAGCCTGTCCCCCACCACCTGATGAATGTCTCCCCCTTGAACCGCCCATACCGCCGAAAATGAGGAAACGGGAACCGTACCAGGCGAGGATGACAATGGTTCCCAGTAAAACACTGGTCATTGCCATGAGAAGTACGTCACGGTTTTTGATATGAGCCATCTCATGGCCGATTACACCCTGCAGCTCATCACGGTTGAGTTTCTGCAGTAGTCCAGATGTTATGGCAACCGAGGCATGGTTTTTATCTCGTCCGGTGGCGAATGCATTGAGGGCGGGGTCATCGATAATATATATGTCAGGCATCTTCTCCATCCCGGAGGCAATCTTCATCTCCTCGACGATATTATACAGGCGCGGATGGTCATCGCGGTTGATTTTCCTGGCACCGGAGATGGTCAGCAGCAGGCTGTCACCCTGGTAGTAAGCCAAGAGGCTCATCACTACCCAAATGATCAGGGCGATGACCAGCCCAAAGACGGCATTATCGAAAAAAGAAAGGCCCAAGAAGTAACCGAGCAAAACCAGTATCGCCCCCATGACGATTACCAGTATCATCGACCTTGTCCTGTTGGCTCTTATCTGTTCCCACATATAAAAATTACCTGATAATTAACTGAAACTGACTTTTGGTGCTTCTCTCTCCGCAGCCAGAGTAACTTCAAAGAACTCACCGGCTTTGAACCCTGTCATAGAAGCAACGAAGTTCGACGGGAACATCTGCGTCTTGTTGTTGTATCCGAGCACAGAGTCATTATAAAACTGCCGGGAAAAGCTTATCTTGTTCTCTGTGGAGGTAAGCTCTTCCTGGAGAGCTATGAAGTTCTGGTTAGCTTTAAGGTCGGGATAGTTCTCCACCACGGCGAGGAGTCGGGATAGCGCTGAGCTCAATTCGCTTTCAGCCTTAGCCCTCGTTCCGGCACCGGAGGAAGATACTTGCTGGGCAAGGTTACGGGCGTTGGTTACCGCTTCCAGAGTTTCCCTCTCGTGCGTCATATAGCCCTTAACGGTTTCAACAAGATTGGGAATCAGGTCATAGCGCCGTTTCAGCTGGACATCAATTTGTGCCCAGGCATTTTTTACCTGATTACGGAGTCTTACGAGATTGTTATATGTAACCCAGAAGAAACCAACAACAATGACAACAATACCTATGATAACCCAATAAACTACCATCTGCGCCCCCTTACAAAATAGTCATTATTCTCTTTCTTTTACCGAGTTATATTACGGAGTATTAAAGAGCTCTCCCAGAAAACTGATAGCCTCATTCTCTGTACCACTTATTGTCTTGGTCTTGCCGACTATTTGACCTCGTAACTGATCAATCTCGCCACCATCAAACCACAGTCCGTGTTCTTCTTCACATGTGTCAATTAATATCCGGGGTTGTCCGCCAATGGCTTTCTTGCCCATTTTGCGACCGCAAACAGGACACTTCCGCCTCTTCTCTTTCGTTTGAGCATCTGGAGCGTTCTTTATATCCTCAAGGTATTTTTCTATACCTTCCGTATGATATGAATTGAGCATGAGTTCAAGCTCACCGGAATCAAACCAGACTCCCTGACACTCGGTACAGTAGTCAAGCTCTATATCACGGTACTCGACCACAATCATATCTGACTTACATACAGGACATATCACTTCTTTACACCTTCAGTGAATGTTTCTAACAGTGTATGTGGTCGGCAATACAGTGTCAAGATTCTTGACACTATATATTCTGCACAAATCAGTATCAGCAGGTTTAGTTCTGCCAGACGCCGTGACCTTTGCCTCTGAGTTCAGCGGCAAGTTCTTTTTCTTTTTTCACCGCTTTTTCGTAGGACATAGGATTATACTTTTCATATAGTTCGGGCACCAGATACATTCCGTATTTATGCACGAACCTGTTTGATTTATAGTCGTTTTTGTGGTTTTGAAAGCGTTCTTCAGGCGTTAGCCCGGTCATGCCCACGTAATAACAGGGAAGAAAGGGATTCAAACCGCGATTCTGGCTGACAAATTTCTTATTCTTGATAATCGCCGGGGATAACTCAATAACATATACGTTATGGTGCTCTCTGGACGGGCTCATAATTACCTCAAAATCTTGATGATTATATGGTAAACGATAAGGAAAAACAAGGGCTGGCGGTGTAACCGCCAGCCCTCTTAATATTGCCCGATATGAATGGCCCTTACCGCCATACGTCTATATTATAAGCGGGACTTGAGCCAGGTCTGCGAGCGCCAATCCACTGGGGATATTCTTCACCACCGCCGGTAACGATTATGCAGTTCTCATACGGGTCTCTCACCATCGGTACCTTATAATCATCCGCCAGCTCTTTATACGGCTTGCCTGACTTCGGTTCTATCCCCAGCCAGGAGTTTGTCTGGACATCGGGCCAGGAGTGGGTCCGGTATTCCTTCATGGTCACAAAACTTGCTTGATAAATCCACTCGTATACTTCATCTTTGGACTTAAAACCGCACTCGTACAGGTGTTGAGCCATCTGGGGGAGCAAGAGGAACGTAATGCCTCCTTCCCTGTTAGCCCAGATGCCGGGAACCATGTATCCAAGGAAGTTCTTCGGTCCGGGCACACCTTTGACACCGAGACGTCTGGCAATGCCGCCGTGACCGCTTTTCTGGAATGCCCGATACCCGCCCGGGGAAAATTCGGTACGGTGTATGTTGGTCGTGCCTCCCCTCCCCAGGTTCATTGTATAGACAATACTTTCGTCCTTCCTGAAGTCATACTCCTCGTTCAGGCCTTTCCAGCCCGGCGGCAGCGCGTCCAGGTCCTCGGGAATGCAGTTAAAAAGCGGACACCCCATGACACCGCAGTTGGTTACAGCCGGGATATTATCGCCGAAGTTACGCCACATCAACTCAGCGGCGCGGGCAATGCTCCTGTTAGCCGGGTTACCGGGTCCCAGTAATCCCACATCAAAGTTCATCCCTATTTCCTTGGCGATAGGACCACTGACGACATAGCCAATACTGCCGCGACCATCGGGACCTCCACCGCCACCCGATTCGGCAATAGCCAGTACTACAGGCATATATTCCGGCTTGCATCCTGCCATTACGGCATTGACCGCTACCTGTTCCACCGTAGCTCTTCGCAGCACGGGCTGAAACCTTACCGGGTCGCCCTTCTTACCCCCCGGGCCCCTCATAAACGAGGCCCGGTCAGACTGGAGAGCAACCAGTTCATCAGGTTTGTGGCTGGTGCCCTTCAGCATCTTTTCCACACGTTCCTCGGTGGGAACGACAATCGGGAGACCGTCCGTGTAGAGTGAGATAGGGGCGTTATTGCGCAGCGCGGGGTAAGTCTTTATCTGCTGGTAGAACTCCTCAGCTTCCTCAAGAGTGCCTTCAAACAATATTCTGTCATCCGGCAGCTCCAGACGACCGCCCTCACTCTCCTCTTTCGTCAGAGGTCGTGTCAAGGCGTCAAACATTGGTCCCAGGAACCCTTCAACGTCTTCGGGTCCCTGAAGCGTACGGGAAACGTGTATCCGTCTTAAACAGGGCGAGCCGCTTAACACGGCTGCCTGCCTGAAGCATTCATCCTGGTCTGCATAAATAAGAGATACCGTCGGAATGCCTGCCTGTTCAACATCTGCTACCTGGAACAACTGTCCCCAAATAGCTCCATGTCACCAGATTACCCCGGCTATCATCGCATCGGCTTCTTTCTTCTCCTCATCCGTTAACTCAGCGCTGAAACCGAACTGCCTCTTAATCTGCCAGTTAACGTTGGGGTAGTCAGCCGGCAACCGCTTCAGTAAGGGTATCGTGATATCCTGGTCGCCTCCGGCATTGATACAGACGTAGATTGTCTTACCATCGATTGTATCCAGGCGCGGCGCCAGAGGATGTAAATCCACCGGCTTCTGGATTCCTACGGGGTTGAGACACTTGTATTTTTCCGCCATTTCTTCTCCTCTCGTTTTCCTGGTTCTACTCAGGACTGATATTTTGCTACCTGTAGTTACGGTGATTATATGCCACACCGGGAAAGAAATACAAGAAGAACGGTCCTACCAATCAGGCGGACCGGGAGTCGTCTGTCTCTCATATATGGGATTATATACGAGGGTACCGAATCCTCTCAGTACTGCGGCACGCTTCACGTTAGGCGGCTCATCCGGGATTGCCCGGAGAACAGCATCCTGGCGACACTTGATACCGTCCCTGAACTCCGGGTGAGTGATGATGAAAATATCATTACGCCTGATAGCCCGTAAAACACGCTCACCCATTTCTACCGGGTCCATAAAAGTACTCATGTCCATCATGGGCATCCGTCTGGCTCCTTCCCGTCCCTGAGAAGGCGGGGGAAATTCGGGTTCACCTTCGTTCTTTAGATGCTCCGGACGATTGACCGTGCTGGATAACCCGAGGTTGGTCGTGGTCCCTCCGGGATACAGCACCGAGGCTCCGATGCCGGTACCTTCGAGTTCCGAAACCAGACTTTCCATCAAACCGGTCACGGCGAATTTCGTGGTGGTATATATTCCGCTTCCGATCATGGCGAAAAGTCCGACAGTCGAAGAGGTCGATACCACATGTCCGCCTTCACCGTGTTTCTGAATACGGGGCAGTATGGTGACGATGCCGTTAATAACGCCTCCGACATTCACGCCCATGCTGTAATCCCAGTCTTTATATGTGGAGGTCACTACAGAACCGCCGGAGCCAACACCGGCGTTGTTCACCAGCACGTGTATTTTACCGAATACCCTCTCCGCTTCGTCGGCAGCAGCCGCATAAGCCTCACGGTCGGTAACATCGAGGTTTATCGGGTGGACCATCTTCTCGGTGCCGTTTTCCTTGAAATATGCCATAGCCTCGTCCAGAGCATCCTGTCGCATATCGATGATAACGACCTTCATCCCGTTCTTAACAAACACCTTGGCGATACCTAGCCCGATACCACTGGCACCGCCCGTTACAAAAGCTACCTTTCCTTCTACATTTTCCATTATCTGTATTTCCTTTCTTTTTATTATTTTGTTTGAACCTTACTCAATACCGCATGAGCCGTCGGCACTGGGCAGTCCGACAGGCATCCGTAGTGGCTGCTCATCAAGCTTTATCCCGCCCTTTGGTATCCACTTATCTACTGATGTTGTCTTGTAATAGACGTAATCAGTAGTCTGAAATATGGGGTTTGTCTCTCCACCGACAACAACGAAATTGATGTCTTCGGGTCTGAGGAAAGGTGAATCCGCCTGCTTGACAAGCCATTCACTCAACTTGCGGGGGTTGTCATAGCCATCATTTTTCAGAGATTTCGCCACCAGCGGGTCGAGCACGAAAGTGTGAGCCATGCCATGAAAACTCTTTATTCTTTCAAGCAGACCGTCAGCCGCACCGATTCCCAGCGTCATGACATTCCAGCCACGGAACACGCTCACGGCGCTCTCCCCGGGCTTGAACCCGTTACGGACGTGGAAGGGCTCCCAGATGCTTTTCTCCTCGTTCTCGCCACAGCACTGGTTGGCAAAACTATTGCCATTACCGATGGTAGCCACAAAATTATCACCCAGACGGGCATCGCCGAAGTTGATGCTCATCAATGTCCATGCCCTGCCGATGACCGAGTTGGCATAATTGAAAGGTCCCATAGCACCGACGCCGCAGTTCATACCGATTATGTTGCGTACCGGTCCGTTCACCACCACCATACTCCCGTAAGAACCGGTGGAGCTGAGTATGGAAGGATGCCGGGCGGAAGCGATTGCCAGGATTACCGGCAGGTGCTCAGGTCGGGCACCGGCCATTACCGCATTTACGGCTACCTTTTCGACTGTATATTCATTCTTTTCTTCGTAAGGTGCAACCGACATCATGCCGACTACTTCCTGAGGGTCGTGGTCGGTGCCGGTGAGCATCTCGGCAACCCTTTCTTCCGTGGGCAGGACTATCGGTAAGCCGTCGGTCCAGGCGTTTTCAAGAAAGAACCGCTGGAGGTTCGACTCGGTATCCGCTTCCAGCAAGCGCGGTCTTTTAGGCTTCTTGGAAATTACCGGGTTTTTCTCCGCATCCGTCAGCGGCTCCGTTAAGGCATTAACAATCTCCTGCATTAGGGGAACACCGGTGATAGGGTCGTTACCCTGGACATAATCGTGGAGGGTCTCACGGGGTACCCACCCTACCGGGTAGGGAGGGAAAGTCCACCGTAAATTCATCCCGTGATAATGACCGTCCTTCAGCACGTAGTCCGCAAACCTGGAGGTGACGATTGGGGCGGTGGGCACACCGTAATCGCCTTCCATTGTCCGGGCAAAATCGGCGATACTCGCCGAACAGCCGTCTCAGCCGCCGACACCGAAGACAACGCCGTCCGCTTTCTCCTTGAGCTCTACCCATAATTCGGGTTCGTCGGCGAACATATTGCCCTTTTTGGTATGCAGCACTGTCTTTACCGACGGCATGTTCCTGCCGAACCAGTCCTGGACTTCTTCAAAGAAGTCATGGCTGCCGGCGAATCCGGTATCCACCAGATAGATTGTTTTATCGTCCAGGCTATCCAGGCGGGGCGCCATACGCAGCTTAACTAGCTCGTCGATTGTCATCGTGGGCTGGGTTGCGGGGTTGAAAATAGCCATCATATGCGAGCCAGGCTCACCACGCCGACCGAATATGCCGCTGGGCTGTCCTCTGGGGTCAAGTACCGTAAGTTTTTCATCTTTCATGTTCAGCTCTCCTGTGTAGAATATAGCCATTATAAACAAGTACCGATAGATCGGTGTTTCTTTATCAGGCTTGGGTATTATTATAACACTCACACAATGCTGATTTCCAAAATATCAGGGTCTATTTGGTTTTGGATGAAAGAACTACTCACCCCCTTTGTCCCCCTCTCACACAGTTCCTTGGTTTGCATTACGCTTTTTCTCTTGTGTGAGAGGGGTTCATCCTGAAAGGTTCACCCTGAAGGGTAAGGGGTGAGGTAATATAAAATCCCCTTTTATAACAATCGATATATAAAAACTCTTCGAGACCAATAACAAAATACTAAATAATCTGTTTTATAGAGAATTTCCCGAATCCATCTTTACTCCAGGTAGAATAAACGGGAGTTGAAATTTCGTACAGTTTATATTACGCTAATTCTAAATAAAAAGGGGAAGGAGAAAGTAATAATGAAGGATTTCGCAGGAAAAGTTGCGTTTATCACCGGCGGAGCTTCCGGCGCCGGACTTGGCCAGGCTAAAGTATTCTCGGAAGCAGGCTGTAAGGTTGTCATCGTGGATATCCGCAAAGACCATCTTGACGAAGCAATGGCTTATTTCAAGGACAAAAAAGCGGAAGTCCATGCCATACAACTGGATTTAACGGACCGCAAGGCATATATGGAGGCTGCCGACGAGGTGGAAAAGGTATACGGCGGTCCTCCCCAGCTTCTCTTCAATACCGCAGGCGTAAATACCTTCGGTCCGGCTGAAGCATCGACATTCGAAGACTACGACTGGGTTTTAGGAGTCGACCTGGGCGGAGTCATCAACGGTATGGTGACATTCGTGCCGCGGATGATACAGTCCGGCAGACCCGGTCATATCTGCACGGTCTCTTCATGGGGAGGTTTTATGGCATCACCCGGCTGTACTCCCTATTCAGTCGCCAAAGCCGGAGTAGACATGCTCATGGAGTGCTACTACACGGCACTCAAACCGTACAATATCGGCGTCACCTGCCTGTGCCCCACCAACATCAACTCAAATATCGGCGAAGCGGTTTACACCCGTCCCGAGCACCTCAAGAACACGGGATACAACGTCAATGAAGAGACAATTAATGTCCTGCGTTCTATTCATGCCCAGGGAATGGACCCCGTCGAGCTGGCTTTGAAGCTGAAGAAGGGTATCGAAGACGAGGTGTTGTTTGTCCTGCCCTTCACCGACGACCCCGAGCAGACGATGAAAGAGCACTGCGATACTCTAATGAATTATGTCACTGCCGAAGGCATGAAGAGACTTGAAGAACAGCAAAAAAAGAGAATGGAAGAAATGGCGAAGAACAGAGATATGAGTCCGTACCGGGACTCGGAGTCAGGTTTTGGCAAAGCCAGGACAGACTTAACCTGGGTTAAAAACCGCCAGGGAGCCGAATAGAAAAAAGAAAAAGATTGCAGGTCAGGTAAGGAGAACAAAACGATGAGTAACAATAACCAGTACGAGGTTCTCAGCCCCTGGGCTGAGGCTGAACCGGTGCCGCTAAAAGGCATTTCACCACGATTAACGAGTCTTGAAGGCAAGAAAATAGGCATCTTCCAGAACTTCAAACAGGCATCCAAACAGATGGCGGTGACCATCGGAGAGAAACTGAAGGAAAGATATCCGGGCGTCGAAACCAGCCTTTTCGATTCCACCGACCAGAACGTCACTGTAATCGATACCGATAAAAAGGCAGAATTCGTTGAGTGGGCAAAGGGGATTGATGCCGGCATATTCCTTGTCGGCAACTGATCGACCTGTGCCAAGTACCTTGTGTACAACACGATAGCTGCCGAGGAAATGGGCAAACCATCGGTAGCGGTGACGAACCAGACATACCTGGTAGAGGAAGGTTCAGCGGCGTCAGGCAGAGGGATGCCCGGTGTAAGAGTCGTCTGGGATTCCATTCACTCCGAAGAATGGGTTGATGAACGTGACAGCCCGGAGAGAGTCGAAGCCGGAGTCGCTCCGTTACTGGATAATATCATCGATGCCCTGACCAGGCCCTTAACCGACGAAGAGAAGTCACCGAAGCAGAAAGAGCCGGAAAAACCGTCGAGAATCCTCTTCCGCGGAGATTTAAATGAAGTCAACCAGTTCTTTTACCGCAGGGGATGGGGTGACGGTCTGCCGGTAATACCGCCGACCGAGGCAGCAGTGGCAGAAATGCTGACCGGGACCGACCTGCCGCCTGACCACGTGGTTACCAGGATGGGTCCGCGTCTGGGCAAGGCTACCGTTGAGAAGATTGCCGTTAACGCCGTCATGGCTGGCGCTTTACCGACTCACCTGCCGGTAATCATTGCCGGAGTACAGGCTCTGCCCGAAAGGGCAACCAGGTGGGATAATTACCAGGACAGCCAGGGCTCATGGGTCCCCTTCTGGATAATAAACGGCCCGGTGCGCAACGATATTCTGGTTAACTGCGGTATAGGAATCTTCAGTCCGGGCGACATTGCCAACGCCGCCATTGGACGGGCTATGGGTCTGATAATCAAGAACATCGGTGGCATACGAAAAGGAATCGAGGACGCCGGCTCGTTCGGCAACCCGGGGAAGTACACCATGGTAATCGGCGAGTGGGAGGAGGAAAGCCCCTGGGAACCCTTCCACTTGGAACAAGGTTTTAAAAAAGAGGACAGCACTCTTTCGGTCCTGTTCCCCAATATGTTTAGATGGACAATTCCCATGGGAGTGGGTGCTGAGGGCATCCTGGACCCAATTGCCATGAATATACGCGCGTACGGAATGTGCATAATCGTTATTCCCCCGGGCACAGCCAAATTCCTGTCCGATGAAGGTTTTACCAAGCAGAAGACAAAGGAATATATAGCCGAACACGCTCCACCTATGGAACCATTCCGACTGCAAAGTTCAGATGATTCTCGAGAGCTTCCGCCGATGCCGCCACCCGGGTCAAGTACCGACCACATGACAATCCTCGTTGCCGGTGGACCGGGTGGTGCGTATATCGCTTCAGGAGCCTGGATACAGTGGCAGGAGTACGTGACAAAGAAAATCGAGCTTCCCAAAGCCTGGGATAAGTTAGTGGCGAAATATAAAAACCTGGCACCTGTATATGCCAAGTATTAAGTTCAGGTAAGAACCGAACAAAGATAGGAAGGAGTACATGGGTATAAAAGATACTAAAATGGCAGTACTTGACCCGGTCGGTCAGCCAAGCGGCATCTTCGGACGGCGACTCAATGCGGACTCACCAATGTTCGCTATCCACGACCCCACGTATCAGCCGAGAGACACTGCTGAAAATCTGAGCTCGCTGAAGATGGCGGAGAGACTCGACACCCTGGAAGGCAAGACCCTTTACCTGGTTGGCACAGGATTTGCCGGCGCCAGAGAATTCCTGGAGGAACTCCAGAACTGGTTCTCAAAAAACCGCCCCGGAGTAAAGACCGTCCTGAAAAACAAGGCTTCCAGCATGTTCACCGACGAACCCGAACTCTGGGAAGAGATAAAGAAAAACGGTGACGCCGTTGTCTTCGGCGTCGGCGGCTGAGACGGCTGTTCGGCGAGTATCGCCGAATTCTCACGCACGATGGAAAACGATTACGGCATGCCGACAGCTCCTATCGTCACCGCCCGGTTTGCCGATTATGTTGAACGCGACTGCCGGAGTCACGGAATGGCACTCCGCTTCACATACCCTCCTTACCCGGTCGGATGGGTGCCCCGTGAGACCCTTAAGGGCTATATTCAAGGCAACGACCCGGTTACCGGCGTGCCGCTCGTGGAAGAGATTGATAACGCTCTCACCCGGCCTTTATCCGAAAATGAAAAAACCTTTAAGGCGCAAATAAGACCGGAACGTGAGCGCCTGCTGGAACCGGATACGGAAGAAAACCTGCATCGCCTTTTCATGGAAAACGGCTGGACTGATGGTCTCCCGATAGTCCTGCCGACCGAGGAACGCGTGGCGGAGATGCTTACCGGAACAGACCATGCCCCGGATGAACACGTCGGCATGATGTCCGTAACCACCCATGAGGAAAGACTCAAATATACGGTGGAGAAATGTGCCGTCATCGCCGTCATGGCAGGGTGCAGGCCGGAGCATTTCCCGGTTATTTTAGCCCTGGGAGAATCGGGGCGACCTTCCCTGCCCAGTTCCACCACCTCCTTCGCCAGCATGATGGTGGTAAACGGTCCCGTAAGGAATGAAATCGGCATGAACTCAGGGCTCGGTGCCCTGAGCCCGGTAAACTACGCCAATTCGGTTATCGGTCGGGCATGGACGCTGATGAGTATAAACTTCGGTGACATGCGTCCCGGGGCTACATTCACAGCCAGCACCGGGACCACAATAAACTACAACAACATGTGCTGCGCAGAGAACGAAGAACAAAGTCCCTGGAAGCCTTTCCACGTCCGTAAAGGTTATAAAAAGGAAGAAAGCACGGTAAGTCTTTTCCGCGGCTGGAATGTCCTCACCCAGGGAATAGGACCTTCTCAGCGGATGCTCGATGTCATAAAGAGTCTGGGTGGTCCGTTCGGCGGAGCATTTACGTTCCTCACCGACCCGCTGGTAGCCAAGAGTCTTAAAAATGATGAAGGCTATAATGACCCGATGAAACTCAGTGAGTGGCTTGTTAAGAACACGGAGTTCCAGTTTAAAGATCCAGAGAGGCTCAACTTCATTGTCGTCGGCGGTGAAATGAATCCGATGTGGGTCACCACCGATTTCTCTCATTTCCAGACCGTGGTTATAGACCCCTGGATTCCCAAAGCCGGAATTAAGAAGGATGCCAGACCGCTCCGCATGCCTGAACCCGTAGCCTGTGCCGAAGGCACCTGTGGTATCCGGCTGTAAAAATAATAATCAGCATAACCTGAGACATAGTTCAAGTAATTATGGAGGTATTCAAATGGAGAATGTTGAAGGAAAAACAGCCTTTGTCACCGGCGGTGCCAGTGGCATCGGTCTGGGCATATCCAAGGTATTCGTGAAAAACGGAATGAAGGTTGTCATCATCGATTCGCGTCAGCACGCTCTGGATGAGGCTATGGCATGGTTCAGGGAAAACGGTGGTGAAGTCCATCCCATCAACCTGAACGTGACCGACCGGGAGGCTTACGTTAAGGCTGCCGATGAAGCGGAAGCCGTCTTCGGCAAGATACATGTCCTGGTCAATAACGCCGGTGTAGGTACAGGCGGTGTCCCTACGGAGAATACAACATTCAAAGATTGGGACTACTCCATGGGTGTCAACATCGGGGGTGTTATCAACGGCGTGCTGACCATCCTGCCCCGCATCCTTAAGCACGGTGAGGGCGGGCATATCGTTTCCACGTCCTCTACATGCGGCCTTATGGCTACAGCCAACTTCGCTATCTATTGCACATCCAAGTATGCCGTAACTGGCTTTATGGAGTGTCTTGCCTCCGAGCTTGAGGATAAAAATATAGGAGTTTCCATACTGTACCCCGGACCGACGAGGGGTAACCTGGGGCAGTCTACTTTCGAAAACCGTCCCGAACACCTGAGGAACGAGGGAGAGACCTGGCCGCCTCAGCCACCTCCCGGACAGGAAGGTCGGCAACGCCCGTCGTTAGATATGGAATCAGTTTTCATGGACCCGCTGGAGACCGGCGAACGAGTGATGCGGGGTATCAAGCGTAACGACCTCTTTATCCACACCCATGCCGAGTTCCGGGATGGCTATATCGGTCGCCACGACGCTCTTATCCGGGCAATACCCGACGAGCCTTTTAATGAAGAAAGGTGGGCTGTTATGAAGAATTTCAGCACCATATATACCCCGATTTATGATAAACAGCAAAAGGTAGGTCCGCCGGACTGGTAATCCGAACGGCATTTACAGGAGGCAGGCAGCCGACTCTGCAATATATTCCTAGTCCTCATACTAAACGGTCCCGATGATAAAACGTCGGGACCGTCTTTATTACTGGTAGATTCGGGGTAAACCCTGCTTATTCCAGGTCAGGCTACAGCTCCGTACTAACTCTCAGGTTCGGGTTGTTCTTTTGTTTTTTCCGGCTTGCTTTCGGGCATGTCTGGCGGCTTTAATAGGACCTCTGCCGTCTCTCCCATGTTATTGGCATACCCTGTAGTCGTTGATACCTCCAGAAATACAAAGGGTTTGGAAATCTTATTCACTTTAAGGGGACAATGCTTTAAGCCCGGCGGGATAGATACAACCGTAGCACTGGTAATAATATGTTCCTCCTGTTCATCACCCAGGCAGATGCTGATTTCCGCTCCCAAATCGTTTATATCTTCCGGGTTCCCGCCGATAAAGCACAGTAATTCATGAAAATCATGGGAGTGAGAGAACGGTACTTCATAATTCGTGTTAATGCAATGGTAACCCAGGGTAGTACCATTCCCGTACTCATTGTGATGAGCGAATATCGACGTGCCGGTCATCCCGGGTTCCGGTGCCTTAAAAAACGGCCCCTGAATCACATTTCTCCAGTATTTTTTATGCTCCATTTTATAATTACCTCCTTATACAGACTATTATTATAATATATAACGATTACCGGGTTAATACCAGCTTTACATTTCCACCCATCAATCAGGGCTTTCATATTGAAGGAACTTCAGCTATAATAATTATCGGTTTGTGTCGTTTATCATTAATCCGGTTGTCAGGTCTGGACAATCATTTCCGAAATTATTGGAGGTCAATCCTGATCAGTCAGCACCGATTATGTTTATACGCTAAACCTTGACTGATGGCACTAAACAAACAAGAGGTGTCGTTTATATGGATGAAATTACCGGTAGTGTAGAAGATATCGAAGCCAGAGCCGAAAGTATACTGGAAGCCGCCAGGCAAAAGGCAAATGAAATCCTCCAGAATGCTAAAGAGGAAAGCCAGCAAATCGTCTCTTCCGAGTTGTCTCTCGATAAAGTAAAAGCCGACTGCGAGAAAATCATAGCTATAGCAAAAGAAGAAGCCGATTCCCGGGTATCTGATGCTAAAAAACAGGCTCGGGAACTGAAGACAACAGCCGGCAAAAAGTTGGACGGAATAGTCGAGAATATTGTAAATACTATCTCTGGAGCAAAGTCCGGATGATACCTGTTGTGGTTAATACCCCCGAAACCATGGTCAAGGTCAAAGTATTGACCATGAAAGAAGATTCGGAAAATACTCTCAAAGCCCTGCATAAGGCTGGAGTGCTGCATATCGATACCAGTGAAGAGCTGAGCCCGGTTGACAGGGCGGCTATTGAAGACCAGCACCACGAAGTCACTCACCTGCTGGACAACGTTAATACCATTCTATCCTATCTGCCCGATAAAGAAGCGTTAATTCCAGCCGAGAATGTTGAAGTAATCTACACCCGGCCTTTACATGAACTGAACGGCGAAGTTGAGTCACTCTATACGAGGCTCCATAACATGTACCAGCGAACGGTCAGACCTGCGGAAAAAATTGAAGAGTTGAGCGGGTTGAAGAAGTACCTCGAACCGCTTGCCCGGCAAACAGGGCAGACAGGTCTGAAATTGCGTGACCTTAAATTTACCGGCGATTATCTTTTCTCCCGTGTTTTCGTTTTTCGCGGTGAGTCGTTCAGGAACGTTAAAGACAGTCTAAAAGACCGACCTCTGGAGACTATCGTCGCTACAGCAGAGGACGAGAACGTTGTTTATGGCATTGGCAAGGTAAAGGACCTTGAAGATATTGAATCTCTGGTGACGGGAGTAGAGGGAAAGATTCTCCAGATACCCGACGAGGACTACTCGCTTCAGGAATATATCGTACAGCTCAGCGATAGATTATCCGGTCTTCAGCAGGAACTCTCCGGACTTCAGGACAGACTTATTGAAGCCACCAGTGAAAACATAAACAGGCTTGTCCTGCTCAGGGAGGTACTGCTATCGGAGAACGAGCGGCTGGCAGTCCTGGAAAAGGCGTGTGAAGCCAGATACGTAATTCTTATTCAGGGCTGGATGCCTGAAAGCAGTGTCGAGTCCACCATATCGGAGCTTAAAGATACCATAGACGATATATTTATCGATACCAGAGAGGCAGGACCGGATGAAGAACCTCCCACTAAAATGAATAACCCTGCCGGGTTCAGACCGTTTCACGTGATTGTTAACCTGTTCGGTACTCCCAGGTACAGAGAGTGGGACCCCACTCCAATACTGAGTTATTCCTTCGCTCTTTTCTTCGGTATTATGGTATGCGACGTGGTTTACGCCCTGGGTATCATGCTGCTTGGCAGGTTTCTGCTGGCTAAGTTTGTCGATGACCCTGACTCGGAGAACTTCAAGCTGTTTCAGAAGTTGCTCTATATATGCAGCGGAGTAGCCCTTATCGGTGGTCTGCTTACCGGACAGTACCTGGGCAATATCTATACGTTGTTCGGATTTGAAGACCTGGCTCTCAGCCAGGGAGTCAAGGAGTTACTCCAGGACCCCGTTTCGTTTATCGTCCTGGCTCTGGGCATCGGTTTCATCCACGTGAATATCGGTCATATTATGGCTCTCATCAAGGGCATTAAAGATAAGAACAGAGGAGTGATACTCGGTAAGGTAGGACTTTTTGCCGTCCAGTTCGGAATACCGTCCATACTTAATTCTCTGCTTAATGTCAATATACCCGGATTCACCCCGCAGCTTTACTCCATACTGTCGTATGTCATGGCGGGAGGTGTCCTGGTAATTATCGTTTCAAGTGTAATGCAGAGCGGTGGCCTGGGGGCGATACTGTGGCTGTTTGACATCACCGGGCTTCTGGGTGACGTTATGTCCTACGCCCGGCTTGCCGGTGTGGGTCTGGCTACGTTCTACCTGGCATCCACCTTTAACCTGATGGCAGAGCTGTTCAGTGGGATGATACCCGGTGTAGCCGGCGCTATAATCGGCGGAATTCTGGGAGTGGTAATTATCATATTCGGACACACGGTAAATATGGTACTGACTGCCATTACCGGTTTTATGCACTCCCTCAGGTTGTGTTTTGTGGAGTTTCTTTTCAAGTTCTACGAAGGCGGAGGTAATGAGTACAGCCCGTTCAGGCTAAAGAAGCGGGCGGTCATACCACTAACGATAAGATAGCAAGGTCTCGAAGAAGGAGGTTGAAAATGTTGTTTGACCCCGCAGCTCTGGCTGCTATTGGTGGAGCCCTGGCTCTGATTGGAGGTCTTATAGGCTCTTCGATAGGTATAGGTATTGCCGGTTCGGCAGGCGCGGCAACTCTATCAGAAGAATCGGGACAGTTCAGAAATGTCATCATTCTGGCGTCTCTGCCGATGACCCAGACATTCTACGGGCTGATAGTGTTGATACTGATTATTACCGCAGTGGTGCCTAATATATCGGCGGAAGGAGGCGGTGGCGCCATGGTACTCGGTACAGGGCTGATTGCCGGTGCTGCCGAGTGCTTCTCGGCGATATACCAGGGCAAAGTATGCGCCTCCGGTATATCCCTCCTGCCAAAGACGAAGGGCGCAATATTGACCAATGCCATCATGCTTGCCGTGTTTGTAGAACTACTCGGCGTACTCGGTCTGGTGTTCGCCATAATGTCACTGACAATGCTGGGACTCATGTAAGGACTGAATGCTATGGACAAAATCGGTGAAGCAATTCTGGATAAGGTTAAGACTGAGGCTCAAGAAATCGTGAAAGCTGCCGAGGAAAAAGCACTGGAGAGGCTGGACGAGGCAGTCAAACAGCAGGAAGCCAGGTTTGAAGTTGAAAAAGGCTGGCTGATGGATGAAGCCGAGGGTGAAGCAGCCCGCATTCATGCCCAGGCTTCTATAAAAGCACGGCAGGAACTTTCAGCCGCCAAACAGCAGATACTCGATGACATCGTCAGCAGAGTAAAAGAGAAACTGTCCGGCTCCTCTGCCGGAAAAAGTGCCCTCCTTGGCCTGATTAAAGAGTCAGTCGAGGCGCTTGGTGTTGCTAAAGCGGTGCTTTATGTTTCGCCAAAGGATACGGCTGAAGCAAAGAAACTGGTTAAAGAAGACAGGGAACTGGCAGGGAAAATTCAGGAAGTCAGGGAACACGATTGTCTGGGCGGAGTCATTGCCGAGGATATCGAAGGCAGGAACAGAATAGACAATAGCTATGACGCCAGGCTGGAGCAACTGCTCCCTCAGATTATGCCTGATATCAACAAGGAGCTTTTTAAATCTAGGTAGGAGATAGTCTTGTCAGACGACGGATACGCATTCATATCGGCTTACCTGAAGGGTGAGGAAGCCAGGATTATCGGTTCAGGTCATATCAATAGTATGACCAGGCTCACCAGTGTCCAGGACATTATGGATGCTATCAGAGAGACCGACATCGGTACATACCTCGAAGGTGCATCCATAAAGACCTTTAACGACGTGGACAACCATTTATGGCGCTATCTGGATGATTGCTTCAGTCGTCTGGAAAGGTTCGCCTCGGTCACCCCGGAGATTTTAAAGCTACTCGGTGTGTATATCAACAAGTACGATGTGTTAAATATAAAGGCAGCTTTACTGGGTATCTCATCCGGCAGGAAAGCCAGTATGGTGCCGGTGGGAGTAATCAGTAAAAACGGGCTGCTCGAAGAACTCTCCGATGCCGATGATACGGATGGTATCGCTGACCTGCTGGTCAAGTGCGGTCTGCATGGATACGCCGCAATTGTGGAGGAATACGGAACTGACGAAGGTGATGGGGCAAGATTGCCAGTTGATAGCAAGCTGGATAATGAGTACTACAGGACTCTGGTGCGAGTAGCAGAACAGGTGATGGACGGTTCTATGCTTGCCAGGGCTCTGGGCACCATGATTGATATGACCAACCTTCAGCTTATATTCAGGGCGGTTATCGGTGGTATGGCTGCAGATACCGCCGGTACTATTAGCGGCGGGTACAGGATTTCCGTGGAGGCGATACGGGAGATGATGTCACTCAAGCTTAATGAGATACCCGACAGGCTGGAAAGTGACCGGTACTCCCGGATAGCCGAAGAGGTCGTAAGCAGCTACGATAAAGGCAAAAACATTAGCGTGGTTGATGAAATAATCGAGAAACACAAATTCAAGATGAGCCGGGAGACACTATCGCCGCGGGTAATGTCACCCCTGATGGCAGTCTGGTACTTCATCGTGAAGGAGACGGAGCTGCGGAACCTGCGGCTCATCCTGAAAGCAGTGTTCGACAATATTACCGTGGACGAAATAAAGGATTATCTGGTGATGGCATCATGACACCCGTCAGTAGTTTAAGTATAGCCCTGATAGGCGATGAAGACCTGGTCAACGGGCTCAGGCTCGCTGGCGTCAAGAAGTATTTCGTGATAGCGGATGAACCTGCTGCCAGAGAAAACGTCAGGAATATACTTGCCGGTCTGATAGATGAACCCGGTATCGGTATTATAGGCATCCAGGAAGATTACGCAATCTACGCCGATGACATGATATCTGAACTGGAAGAAAGTAAAAGACTGACCCCGGCAATAATTACGTTGCCATTAAAATCCGGTACACAGTACGAAAATGTTGCCGAGTATTACAAATCATTCGTTAGGATTTTCACCGGGTTCGATGTGGAGATTTAACTGCCGTTTGCGGAGGTAGAAAGCTATGGGTAAAACTTGGAGGGTTTCCGGACCTGTGGTTATAGCCGAGGATATGGTCGGCGCCCAGGTCTACGAGATTGTCGAGATAGGTGATGAAGGAATTGTCGGAGAGATAATCGGCCTGGAAGGTGATAAAGCGATTATCCAGGCTCACGAGGAGACCCAGGGGCTGGGCATCGGCGAGCAGGTCAGAGAGACCGGCGCTATCCTGACGGCAGAGCTGGGACCCGGTATCGTCGGCTCTATATATGATGGATTGCAGGAATCTCTCGTTGATTTGATGCAGGATAGCAATTTTCTGCAAAGAGGTAGAAAAACACTGGCTCTACCCCGTAATAAGAAATGGCAGTTTACCCCTACGGTCAAAGCCGGGGATAAGGTTAGCACCGGGGATATAGTTGGTACTGTTCCGGAGACTCACCTCATCGAACACCGGGTAATGGTTCCTCCTGGAATCAAGGGTGTGGTAAAAGAGGCGCGCAGAGGAGATTTCACCGTGGAGGAACCCGTCCTGCTGGTGGAGCAGGACGGCAAGGTAGTGGAGATAACGATGATGCACAGGTGGCCTGTCAGAAAACCGCGCCCTTACGTACAAAGGTTCGACCCTTCAAGGCTGCTGGTAACCGGTATGCGGATTATAGACTACATGTTCCCCCTTGCCCTGGGTGGTAAAGCCTGCTTTCCGGGAGGGTTCGGCACCGGAAAGACCGTTACCCTTCAGCAGCTGGCGAGGTGGGCGCAGACCCAGTTGAACATCTACGTCGGCTGCGGCGAAAGAGGCAACGAGATGGCTGACGTGCTGTACAGTTTTAAAGAGCTAAAAGAGCCCAACACGGGCAGGTTATTACAGGAAAAAGAGGTATTTATTGCCAATACCTCCAACATGCCGGTGGTAGCCCGTGAAGCCAGCATCTATGTCGGTGCTACCATGGCAGAATATTACCGGGATATGGGATACGACGTCCTGCTGGTTGCCGATTCAACCTCACGGTGGGCTGAGGCTATGAGGGAAATCGGCGGCAGGCTTGAGGAAATGCCGGGTGAGGAAGGGTTCCCGGCTTATCTGGGTTCAAGGCTGTCCTCTTTCTATGAAAGAGCCGGCCTTGTCGAGTGCACAGGCAGTCCGGACAGGAGAGGCTCGGTAACTATCGCCGGCGCTGTCAGCCCCCCCGGAGCCGACTTCAGTGAGCCGGTTACCCAGAATACCCTCAGAATTATAGAAGCCCTGTATTCACTGGACGTCTCACTGGCAAACAAGAGACATTTTCCGGCGATAAACTGGCTATCCAGCTACAGCCTGTACGCCGATTCAGTTAAAAAGTGGTGGACAGAAATCGACCCCGACTGGTCAAGCACCAGGGCAACAACTTTGAGACTGCTTCAGCAGGAAGCCAACCTGGAGGAAATTGTGAGGCTGGTCGGTCCGGAAGCCCTGCCTGAAGACGATAAACTGGTTCTCATGGTATCTAGGATGATACGCGAGGACTTTCTCATGCAGAGCGCTTACCACGAAATCGACACATACTGCCTGCCGGCAAGAGCCCAGAAGATGCTGAAGACAATCATTAAGTTCTATGACCTTGCCAGAGGTATGGTTACCTCAGGGACGAGTGTAGCAGAGCTACGCTCTTCACCGTTCGTGTACAGAATATCCAGAATGAAGGATATTCCACACGATGTATTTGAACAGAGAATTAACACCATGTGGTCGGAAATGGAAATAAATCTGTTAGCTGGTAAAGGAACGGACTGATGGCAGATAATCCACTATATATTAGAGAAACAAGTGCTATACAAAAAGCAAAAGGCTCGCTGCTGATTGCCGAGAACATCCCCGGCGTTAAGTACGGCGAGATTGTCGATGTCATCCTCGCCGACGGCGAGGTAAAGCGTGGACAGGCAATCGATATCAGCAGCGAAGCTATTATAGTCCAGGTTTTCGGCGGCGTCAGCGAAGTAGACCTTAAGGAAAGCACCTTAAGGTGCCGGGGCGAGTCCCTGCGGCTGGCGGTATCTGATGACATCCTGGGCAGGATTTTCAATGGCATGGGTGAACCTATTGACGGAGGACCGGCTATAGTCGCCGAGGATTACCTGAACATTAACGGACAGCCGATCAATCCGGCGAGCCGCATGCCTCCGTCTGAGTTTATCGAGACCGGAATCTCGGCTATCGATGGACTTAACGCTCTGGTCAGAGGACAGAAACTACCCATCTTCAGCGGCTCTGGTTTGCCGCATAACCGGATTGCTTCTCAGGTAATCAGGCAGGCTGCGGTAAGAGGCACGGAGGAAAGGTTCGGCATCGTCTTCGGTGCCGTCGGCATCAGCTATGATGACGCTGCCTTCTTCACCAGAAGCCTCGAGGAGACGGGAGCTATGGAGAGGGCTGTGGCTTTCATTAATACAGCCTCGGACCCCGTCATCGAGCGTATTTCGACACCAAGGCTGGCTTTAACCGCCGCGGAGTACCTCGCCTGGGAGCACGATATGCACATACTGGTTATGCTTACCGACATGACCAATTACTGCGAGGCTCTACGCGAGCTTTCGGCAATGCGCGAGGAAATACCCTCAAGGCGGGGGTACCCCGGATATATGTACACAGACCTGGCGACGATATACGAAAGGGCCGGCAGGATTCTGGGTAAGGAAGGCTCGATAACCGTTATGCCCATCCTCACCATGCCTGACGACGATATCACCCACCCGATTCCCGACCTCACCGCTTACATTACCGAAGGTCAGATTGTGATTTCGAGGGAGCTGGAAAGAAAAGGCATTTACCCGCCGATAGACGTCTTTTTATCACTCTCCCGGATGATGAAAGAGGGTATCGGACCCGGCAAGACAAGAGAAGACCATAACAACGTCTTTATGCAGCTTTATTCGGCATACTCGGAAGGCAACAGTGAGAGAGAAATATCCACCATTATTGGTACCGAAGCCCTGAGTGACAGGGACAGGACATACCTGGAAATTGCCGACAGGTTCGAAAGGGAGTTTATTGCTCAGGAGGAGTATGAAAAGAGAAGCGTTACCGATACCCTGGACATCGGGTGGAAGCTGTTCTCGGCACTGCCCGAAGAAGACCTGAAACTGATCAGTGAAGAATTAATCAAGAAGTATCTTCCGAAGCATACCGAAAGCGATAAGGAACCAGAAGATGACTCAGCAGACGATTAAGGTCCGACCGACCAAGATTGAGCTTATCAGGCTCAGACGCCGTCTATCGCTGGCAACAAGGATACAGAAGATAATTAAAGACAGGCTATCCATCCTCATGCTTGAATTTCTACAGATAGCCAGAGAGACAGTAGAAGCAAGGCAAAAGATGCTCGACGAGTTCTCCATGGCTTACAGGTCGCTGTCCGTCGCCAGTGGTCTTCACGGCTATCTTGCCCTGGAGAAAGAGTTTCAGGCTTCGGAAAAAGAACTGGAACTGATTTCCGGGTCGAGAAACGTAGCCGGTGCGAGAGTCGTGTCTTTCGAGTTGAAAGAGGACAAAACACCTGTAAAAAGCTACAGCCTGGTTGACACCTCCGCATACGTAGACCAGACGCAGCAGCTGTTTGAAAGCTGCCTCCGGTCCATGGTGGCGCTGGCTGAACTGCAGAGCAGCCTCGAGCTACTGGGAAAGGAAATCAACCGGACGAAGAGGATACTAAACGCCCTGGACTACCTGATAATTCCGGGTCTGAAGGAGACAATCAAGTTCCTTTATATGAAGTTCGAAGAGAGAGATAGAGAAGAGAAGTCTCGCCTTAAGCGGGTAAAAGCACTGCTTGAGCAAAGGGGGGGCTAGATGACTGACGAATCACCTTACGAAAGGATGCTTCAGGAATCGTTAAAGGACGAGCTCAGGTTGCTGAACGCCCACCTGCCTTCCGAACAAAAAACGCTTTCGGACTTGCTGGAAGAGGAATATCCACACGTAACCTGTAACGACGGCAGTACCCATCTGTTCAAAAGGAATGAACTGGACTACCTGTCAGGCTTATTAACCTCCGATAAGCAGGAGTCGTTACTGCTGCCCATGATCATCGAGGTGAATCCGGGACAGAACGAGATGGCTGTAATCTGCCGCAGCGAAGTGGAAAAGGATGTAATCAGGGCTGTCCTGGATATGCCGGTAACCGTCGATAACGGCAGAATCACAATATATGGACCCCAGCTTTCCCAGCTCAGAAAAACACTGAAGACGACCACGCAGTACCTGTTCTCACCAAAAATCCTCGGATAAGTCAGCTTCTGTGACAACTTCAGTGCTGCGACATGCACCAGGCTTTGGTTTTTTCAGCATAGGCTATTACTTCCTCATCTGTTCTGAAATCTTGTAGTCCGCAATCATTATAGTGCACCACATCATCAATACTTCTAACGATTTTAGTGTCTGGCGGACTAGCTTCATAGCCGACCACCATCATATCGTAAATCGTTAGAGCATCCGGTATACCAATTATCTCTTTTACGGCAGATTCCACTTCAAGGCGGGATGAAGCTGTGTACCACTGAGAAGCCAGTCCAAGCGCCGCCGCCGCCAGATGCATGTATAAAAATGCGTTAGCCAAGCTGGAGTTAAAAAGATTTGTTACCTGAGCAGTGTTCTCAGAAGCTTGACCGGGTAACCCAACCTTTGCCCTCCAATCACATAATAGAAAAATGTAAACCGGTGCATCCTTAAAACTCTTCCTCTCCAATGACTCCTTAGCCGGGTCCTTTATGGGTGGTCCCAACTGCTCCAACACGGTAACGATTTTGTTTTTTAGCTCTTCATCCTTGACGACCACAAATTCCCAGGGTTGAGTATGAAAAGCTGATGGAGCCCAGCGTGCCGTTTCGATAATCCTGGTTATGTATTCGTCAGGAACCGGATCAGGTAAAAATTGACGGATAGTACGTCTTTTTCTAACCAGGTTTAAAAGGCAATCGTACTCAGTATAAGTAACCATCAGAGTCCTCCTTTCAAGAAAGGAAAAGAAGGGAATATTATAACATCTTTTATGGTTTTAGTTCAGCGTTACGTTTTTCCTCGGACGTTTTCTTGCCCGTAACTGGATGCAGGTAATGGAATGACAGTATATAACCTGACGGATAATTATAATCGATAGGGTCCGGTCCTCCATCAGGATGCCATGACTCAGGAAATCCCCTGCTGTTAATAGGAGCAGGTTTGGACTTTGCTCTGCGTTCAGGTTTAACCCACCCTTCTTCAAGTGTCCCGTTATAAACAGGCACCCACTTTATCTTTAAAATTTTCCATATACCTTTTTCACGAATATATTCCATTTCATAGATACCACAGCCTATTGCCTGATCGACCCCTTCTCCTCCGGGTACTTCCATAGACCCGGCAGGAATAGCCATAGCACCGAATCCCCACCATCTTCCTTTGGCTCTATCACCTTCTGGTTCGATATCGACAATACCTGATATCTGCATCATCTGGTGCATGAACTCCGGGTCTTTCTTTGTATTGATATTACCAAAAAAGCGGCGAGGTCCGTCAGAGCCAATGAAGGTACCCTGCGGCCACTCAAGGGTAGTCTGTGGGCTGGTTGAAAAGCAGTCAATCAATTCCTCATGCATCCAGTTTATTAAATAATATCCGTAAGCTTTTTGCAGTTTCTTGATATCTTCGATATCATCAAGCCTGGACAGCTTCTTTTCAAGAATCTCTATGTATTTATTCTGTTGCTGCACCATACTCTCCAGAGCCTCTATTCTCTCTTCGACAGTCTTGTTACCCATTAATCCACCTCCGATAATTAGTACTTCATTCTATGATGAATCAATCTAACATTTCATCCTTAGAATATGGCACCGGATTTCTCCGAACGTTATTGACATCCAGACTCCACCATAGATACACTGAGCGATGAGAGTCAGAACGCATCATTCCGTATTGAAATAGGAAATCTCAATTATGTATAGAATTACTGGAGCAGGATAGTATGCCAAAAGTAAACAACAACGGAGTCAATATTTATTATGAAGTTCAAGGTCAAGGAGAACCTCTGGTATTGCTGCATCATGGCGCTGGCTCCACCAGGATGTGGGAAGATGTACTTACCGGATTTACTTCCAGATACAAAGTTATTTCATATGACCGTAGAGGCTTTGGAAACTCAGACAAGGGAGAAGACTTCCGGGATTATTACAGAAGTGAACAATATATCCTGAATAGTGTTAGAGAATTATCAATCCTGGTGGAATACCTGGACGTAAAAAACAAGATGTATTTTCTCGGTCAATGTGAGGGTGGAGCTATAGGGTTCCATTATGCAGCTCAGAATCCTGATAAGGTTAAGGCTATAGCTATATCAAGCACAATGTGTTGTGCCAAAACCGGGATGTACCAGCCATCACAACAACCACAAAAACCACCACAATCACCAGATAGCAGGATTCTTCCTTCTTTTGAAAATGCCCCGCCGCAATTACGGGAAAAGCTAATCCACTGGCAGGGAGAAACTTATGCCCCGGAGTTTTTCTCGCTTTTCGTTGAGGGGGGAGGCGTCTATGAATCTGGTTCAGAGCCATTTGATTTAAGGGATACCCTGAAAAATGTTCAATGTCCGGCTTTAGTCCTGTATCCTGATAGAAGCCGCCTGTTCGACGTGGAGCAGGCGGTTTTGATGTACCGCTCGTTACCCCAGGGGGAACTGGCAGTCCTCCCCAATTGCGGGCACAACACCTACTCACAGCAACCTGAAGAATATCAGAGCATTATCTTATCCTTTTTCGCAAGGCATTGCTAAAGAAATATTTGTGATAGCAGGGAGATGAGATATCTGTGAAAAAGCATTTCCTGTACATCTTATTAAGCTTCCTGATGTTATCATCGCTGTTGATAGTATCGTGCGGCGATAAAGAAACAGAAAATATAGTAACTAATTATGCCGATCCAGCTGTGCCGAAATACGGCGGGATACATTACCGTATACGCACTACCAGTTGGAATGCGTGGGATTATGCAGCCCGAACAGACATGTTCAATATATCTATGATGGGTGAAGAGTTACTCGGTGGAGACTGGACGAGAGGTCCGGCCGGCGCCAATGAAAATGACTGGACGAGCGGTTTCGGTGGTTTCACGGATACGCTTGTTGGCAGACTGGCGGAAAGCTGGGAAATGCCCGATAACGAAACTATCGTCTATCACATCCGCCCGGATGTTCACTGGTGGGATAAAGAGCCGGCTAACGGCAGAGAAGTGACCGCAGAAGATATCGCATGGAATATCGAAAGGCAATTCTCATCACCGATGTCTTTCAATTATAGATACTACACTATAACCGGGAAGGCTCCACTTTCGGCTACAGCGCTTGATAACCATACCGTCGAGGTGAAGGTCATACCTGAGTGGCAGGGTATGATGGCGGCTGTTATCGGCGACCATATGTGGCTGATATGCCCCGATGCTGTAGAGGCGAACGGAGGTGAAACTCTAACGGAGTGGCAGCAGTTCATCGGAACCGGACCTTTTATGATAGATAACTATGTTATAGACAGTTATATTGAGTATGTAAGAAATCCCAATTACTGGCAGATGGATCCGCTTCATCCAGAGAACCGGTTACCTTACGCTGACGGTATGAAAGAATTGATTTTTAATGCTCCTACCAAAGTGGCACAATATATACAGGCATTATTTATCAACGGAAAAATAGACACAATATCCACTGCCTCGATGGTTATCTCAGGCTGGGAAGATGTCGACTATCTGAAGAAAAAACTCCCCGAAGTGGAAGTGAAATCGTTTGCGAATTCTATTACCAGTATGATATGGCCCCGGCTCGACAACAGGGCTCTTCCCTTTAGCGATATCAGGATACGGTACGCTATGAACCTGGTGGTTAACCAGCGGGAACTAGTGGATGATTACTACGGCGGTCACGCTGAGCTATTGGCCTGGCCATACATGGATCTGCCGGTATTCGATAGAATATATACTCCTCTGGAAGAGCAGTCTCAGGTAGTCCAGGACTTATTCGGCTATGATGTTGAGAGGGCCAGAGAGTTGATGGCTGAGGCCGGTTACACCGACGGGTTTAATTTTAGACTAGATTGTGCTGCGGAACATATCGATTTTCTCGCGATAATCAAGGAATACCTCAAAGCCATCAATATCGACATGGAACTTGCCAGAGTGGAATTCACTGCCTGGATGGGCGGAACCTACGAGCAGGCGTTTTACGGGAGTGACTACCTTCTCAGACCGCAGGAAATGATGTCCATGATTGGGGGAAGTCCTTATAATTACAGCCGGGTCAGTGACCAGCGCATCCAGGAAGCATACAGTGAAATCGCCCGGTACATTGGCAGAGATAATGCCAGAGTAGCTCAGATACTAAAGGAAATCGGTCCCTACGAGCTTGAACTGGCAGTGCCGATTTATCTTCCTTCGCCTCATTCATTTGTAGTGTGGTGGCCCTGGCTCCAGAACTTCTATGGAGCCATCGGTGGCGGTGGAAATGATAACATCGACGAATACCTTATGTACTTCTGGATTGATACTGACATGAAAACCGCGATGGGATACTAAACACTTATACAGTCCGGTACATATTCCTTTCTGGTGGAGTCGGGGGAGAGTCGTACTGCACCTGAAATAATGCTCTGGTTTGCTTCCCAATAAATGTGATTAAGATTTAACGCCAGACATCTATTCCATATGCAGGGTCTGCGCTGGGCGTCCGGCCATTGACCCAGTGAGACGTCTCTTCGCCGCCGCCGGCAACGATTATGCAGTTCTCATAAGGATCGCCTACAGCCGGTACCATATAGTCATCTGGCAGCTCTTTCCAGGGTTTACCTGAAGTTTTTTCTACTCCCCTCCAGCCGCCTGTCCGGAAATCGGGCGAGGCGTGTTTCCTGTACTCGCTGAATGGCATGAAACTGGCCTCATAGAGCCACTGGTAGACTTCATCCTTGGACTTAAAACCGGCTTCGTACAGATGCTGTGCCATCTCCGGAAGTATTATGAAATTATAGCCTCCTTCTTTACCCGCCCATAAAGAGGGTACCTGGTATTCCAGCCAGTTATGAGGACCGGGAATTCCTTCTTTACCGAGGCGTTTGGCCATACCGCCGCTGCCGCTTTTCTGAAGCGTCCTGTATCTGCCAGGACTAAACTCGGTGCTGTGGAATGTTAATGAACCGGGAGGCCCTCCCCTCATACCAAGTACATAAATAACGCTTTCATCCTTCTTAAAATCGTACTCTTCATTCACCCCTTTCCAGCCCGGCGGCAGGGCATCGATATTCTCCGGGAAGCAGTTAAAAAGCGGGTTACCCATGATTCCGCAGCTGGTTACTTTCGGGATATTTCCTCCCAGATTACACCACATGAGCTCAGCAGCTCGACCGATACTCCTGTTGGCCTGATTTCCTGGTCCGAGCATCCCCACATCAAAATTCATTCCTATCTCTTTAGCGATAGGGCCACTAACGCAAAATCCCAGACTACCACGCCCGTCCCCCCCACCGCCTCCTGCTTCAGCAATCGCCAGAAGTACAGGCATATACTCCGGTCTGCATCCTGCCATCACGGCGTTGATGGCAACCTTTTCAACGGTAGCTGTACGTTTCAGAGGCTCAAAACGAACCGGAGTACCCTTCTTACCTCCGACCCCCATTTCTCTTTGTTTATGACCGGATTGAAGAGTTATCACTTCATCCGGCTTATGGCTGGTGCCTTTCAGCATCGCCTGTACCCGCTCCTCGGTGGGGATCCTTATCGCCATCCCATCCGTATAGAGAGATATATAGGCATTTCCAAGAACGGGGACTTTTTCTGCACGCTCATAGAATTCTTCAGCTTCGTCGAGGGTTCCCTCGAAAATTATCCTATTATCAGATACTCCCCATCTGCCGCCTTCTTTTTCTTTCGCAGTCAGAGGCAAGGTCAGGGCATCCATCAACGGCTTGATAATACGGGCGGCATCTTCAACTCCATTCCCTGTACGTGAGCAGTATGCTCTTCGCACATGGGGAATACCGAGGAGCAGGGCTCCCTGCTTGAGGCATTCATCCTGGTCTTCGAAGACGATAACTACAGCCGGTTTTCCCACTTTTTCGAATTGCGCTGCATGGGGCAACTGCCCTTTAATAGCACCATGTCAGAATGCCACTCCCTGTATCAGGGCATCGGTATTACTTAGCTCCTCATCGGGTATCGGTGGACCTGACTCCCTGAAGATCCAGTTGACTTCGGGATAATTACTCCTCAGCATTTTCTCTAAAGGTGTGAGAAATTCCTGTTCAACGTTGACCATCATGTTGAACATGATAGTTTTTCCATCAAGCCGGTCAAGGCGGGGCGCCAGAGGATATAAGTCAACCGGGTCCTGGATTCCGATGGGGTTTAAACATTTGTATATTCTGTCTTTTGTTACCATATTCCCTCCTGATAATAAAGGGTACTGTAAACGTCGGATTTTCGGTAGTTTATGGTACCCTCTCATTCATAATATTCACTCCCTACGATTTCGGGAGGTAAAAGCTAATCACTGAATAATTATACTGCCCCCAAATAACGGTAGCCCTGTTAAGTCATAATCGGCATAGTACGAATCTGCTCCTCCAATATCCACCTGAAACAATGCTTGGTTTTGTTTAGTCTAGTCCAGGGCCAGGTATCATCCTGGCGATTCTGATTAAGTCCAGGAGATTTAGCCGACCGGACACCATGTACTTTTTATTTTACGTCTTTTGCTCTTTTCATCGTGTAATCAGTTGTAAACATCAGGTTCGTGAAAAGTACAGGCTTGGCAGGATCATCTACTCTCTTGAAATTGAGCGGGCAATGCCATAATCCTTTTGTAAGATGAACGACCGTGGGTGTTGTGAAGACAAACTTTTCCATGTTGTCTGGATCATCACCCAAAGAAAATTCGACTTCACCCCCCAGGTCTAACAGGTTGGTAGTATCTCCGCCGATGAACATGAGAAACTCATCCCAGTCGTGTACATGAGGTTCCGGCGCCATTAAAAAGGCTTCTGTGATCGGCACCCAGGACAACGCGAAGGGCAAATAGGTGGAACCTGGCATCTTATCAATCCTCATACCCAGAACCGGTTTTGTCACCTCGGCATGGAAGTCTTCAGGATATGACTTATGCCACAGGTCTCTTACAATGTACTGTTCAAATTTTGACTCTCCCATTTATTTCCTTCCTTTTACTTTATTATTCGATATCATTTATCAAGTTCGGATGTTTGATCAATGCAGAAAAAAGCATAGCGATTATAAACTAAACGGAAAGTCAGTACAAGAATTAGAAACAAGAAAACATAAATATTTAAAAAAGACTCCCGTTTTCACCGAAGCCCTTTTCAACTTCCTGGTGGAGGCGGGGGAGAGTCGAACTCCCCGTCCAAAAGAGGCTACCCAGAATATACTACAGGCTTAGCCGGCTCTTTAGTCTCGTCTATGCCGGCCTCTGCCGACCGAGTCCGGCCAGACCAGCCGATTTTTCTTTCACCACTCTTATCGACATCGGAGCGGTGGCACCCCGACTGAACGTCACCCAATCCTGACCCGCCGGGGTGAGGTCAGGTTGGATGTGCCGCCTAATTAATTAGGCGGCAACTAATACTGGTTCTTCGCCAGTTATTTTTGCCACTTGTTTTATGAGGTTAGCGGCACCTCAGCCTGCAATCCTGTAGCATACCTCCCCTGTCGAACCCGCGCGCCCCCAGTGAGGTAATGTTATGTTAATTGTAAACCTTGCCCTTCTGCTTCCTCCTTTTTACAGCCCGGTCCATCTCTCTTTCTGCGTCACGACGGGCTATGGACTCACGCTTGTCATATAACCTCTTGCCCCTCGCCAGGGCAATCTCGACCTTGGCGATACCATCCTTGAGGTATATTCTGAGCGGGACCAGTGTCAGTCCTTTTTCCGCCACCTTGCCGGCTAATTCTGCAATCTCTCTGCGATGTAAAAGCAGTTTTCTCGGTCTCGTAGGCTCGTGGCTCATATAGCTGGCGGCATCGTAACGGGCAATATGAGCGTTCAGAAGCCACAGTTCGCCGTTTTCAGGCCTGACATAGGCATCAGACAGGCTGGTCTTACCGGCTCGTATCGACTTTATCTCCGTGCCGGTCAGTGCAATTCCCGCTTCCACGTTATCCTGTATGTGGTAGTTGTGGTACGCTTTTCGGTTGGTGGTTATCGTCTTTATCCCCATCAACTAAATTATACCACACACGCAGCAGCAGGAAGTCGGGACTACTTTTTGGCTTCTTCTTGCGTCTTGTTCAGGACTTCGTCAACAATCCCGTATTCTACCGCCTGCAGAGGATTGAGATAGAAGTCACGGTCTATATCATGGGTGACCTTTTCCGCATCCTGGCCGGTATGCTTGATAATAATATCCTTGATTATGTCCTGCTGCCGGGCAATCTCGCGGGCGGCTATCTGTATATCGGAAGCCTGTCCCTGGGCGCCACCGCTCGCCTGGTGCATATGAATCGTCGAGTTGGGCAGGGCGTAACGCTTGCCCTTGGCACCGGCACAGAGCAGCACGGTCGCCATGCTGGCTGTCATCCCCACGCAAATCGTGGATACGTCGGGGCGGATAAACTGCATGGTATCGTAAATGGCAAGCCCAGAGCTGATAACCCCACCGGGACTCTGGATATACATGCTGATATCTTTATCCGGGTCCTCGCGCTCCAGGTATAGAAGCTGGGCTATGATGGTATTCGCCACCGGGTCGGAAATCGGCGTGAACAGCATTATGATTCGTTCTTTGAGGAGTAACGAGTATATATCCCAGAACCTTTCACCTCTCGGGCCGCTTTCAACCACTCCGGGGATAATATTTATTGGATTTTCGTTCATTTCCCTTCCTCCTTTTTCTTTCTCCTGGTTTTTTGTTTCTTTGTTTTTTCCTGAACACCGGCATATTCCGTGAGTTTCTCCATGGTCTTTCTGGTAATCATACTCTGTGTAATTGATTCACGAATCTGCGGGTCGTTCAATACTTTCTTGAGTTCATCTTTTTTCTCGGTTGTGTCCTTTATCATGTTTTCAATCTCGGCGTCCACCTCTTCATCGCTGACCTTAATCTCTTCAACCTCGGCAAGTTTACCGAGGACCAGCGAATGGATAACACTGCGTTCAGCCGACGGTCGCAGTTCTTCGCGTAACTCTTCTTCTGTTTTGTTTATCGTCGCCAGGTAGTCTTCCAGCGACTGGCTGCTCGACTGGAAGCGCCGGTTCAGTATCCGGTTGATTTCAGTTTCCACGAAAATCGGGGGAAATTCGACCACCGACACGTCCGCCACTGCGTGAACCAGCTCCTCCTCGAAATTTATCCTGGTCTGCTCTTCCGCCCGTGTTTTCATATCAGAAAACGCACGCTCACGGAGAGCAGTCATGGTTTCAAACTCTGCTCCAACCGTTTTAGCTAACTCATCGTTTATCTCAGGCATTATCTCCTGCTTTATCCCGGATATTTTCACC
This sequence comes from uncultured Dehalococcoidales bacterium, assembly GCA_964489895.1. Classification (GTDB taxonomy): domain Bacteria; phylum Chloroflexota; class Dehalococcoidia; order Dehalococcoidales; family UBA2162; genus MGML01. The sequence goes on along the minus strand of CAZBAN010000003.1, from coordinate 25,793 downwards.
TTGAAAGAGGCGTCCTTCCCCGCCAAATCTGCTTCAGAGTAGTCATCAGGGTATTTCAGAGTGAATTCTTTCTCCTCATTGCTGTTCATTCCCACCAGCTGTTCGGCAAATCCGGTTGCAGGTAATGACTGACCGGCAATGACCTGGTATTGCACTCCCTTCTGGTTGAGGAAATTGTTGTCCTCAACCCTGCCTTCAACATCCAGGACTACCAGGTCGTTGAGCTCCACGGAACGCTCTGTGGGTTCCCAGGTGGCATGCTGGTGGCGAAGCTGTTCAATAACCTCGTCAACCTTTTCTTCCGTTACCTCGATTGTTTCCCGCTTCACCCTGATGCTTTTATAATCACCGAGCTCAACGGTGGGTTTCAAAGGTACTGTCGCCTTTAGTATCAACGGCTCCGTCTGGGTAATCTCAAGCTGCGGCTGGGCAATCGCCTCGATTTCCTGCTCCTCGATTGCCTTCTTATACACCTCCGGCAGCAGGTCGTTTAGTGCCTCTTCCATAAGAGTCTCTTTTCCGATATAGCGTTCGAATATATTACGCGGGGTCTTCCCCTTACGGAATCCGGGAACCCTGGTTTTCCTTACCAGACGCCTGTAAGCTCCCTGCATCGACTCCTCGACTTCCTCCGGTTCCATCTCGATAGTCAGGAACGCCTGGCTGTTTTCGGTCTTGTCATTGGTTACTTTCATTCTTCCTCCCGCAGCCTCAGATGCAGTTCAGCCAGCTGTTCTTCGGTAACCGGTGACGGGGCATCCATCGTCAGGTCCATAGCCGCCTGGTTCTTGGGGAAAGCTATCACTTCCCTGATATTTTCCTCGCCTGCCATCAGCATCACGAGACGGTCAATGCCGGGGGCTATTCCGCCATGCGGAGGAGCTCCGTATTCAAAAGCCTTCAACAGGTGCCCGAAACGCTCCATAATCTCCTCATCCCGGTAACCCAGCAATCTGAATATCTTGTTTTGAATCTCTCTGTCATGAATTCTGATACTGCCACTGGCTAACTCGTAACCGTTACAGACAACATCATACTGTCTGCCCCTTACCTCATCCGGCGCCTCGTCCAGTAAACGTATATCCTCTTCTCTGGGAGCGGTAAACGGATGGTGCATCGGTCCCAGCTGTCCTGTATCCCCGTCACGCTCAAACAGGGGGAAATCCACCACGAAAGCAAAACCAAGCAGCTTACTATCAATAAGGCCCAGGCGATTACCCATCTCCTCACGCAGCCTGCTCAAAGCCAGATTGACCAGTCCCGGTTTACCGGCAACAACAAGCATAAGGTCTCCTGGTCCGGCGCCCAGACAACCTGCTATTTCTTTCACCTGCTCCACGGTTAAATAGCGTGAGGCTACCGATTTCACCTTCTCTATTTTCAAATCGTCCAGTCTGCTAAGGGAAGCATCCAGCGCTATCGTCAACAGTCCGGGAGCACCCAGAGTCTTCACCATCCTGTTAAGCTCGTCAAGCTGACCCCGGGTGTATCCGGCACAACCGGGAGCACAGATACCTTTAACTATCCCGCCTTCGCCGACAGCAGATAGGAAGACGGAAAATTCCGTCCCGGCGGCTATATCGGAGATATCACCAAGCTCTAAACCGAACCGCAAATCGAAATGGTCCGTGCCGTACCTAGCCATTGCCTCGGCATAACTCAAGCGCGGGAAGGGTTTTATCACCTTAAGTTCGGGTTTAATCGTTTCTATCATGGATGTAAAGAGTTCCTCAATCAGGCTAAGTATGTCTTCCTCTTCGACGAAACTCATCTCCAGATCGAGCTGGGTATGCTCGGGCTGGCGGTCGGCGCGATTGTCCTCATCACGGAAACACCTTGCTATCTGGAAGTATTTCTCCACACCTGCAACCATCAGCAGTTGTTTTATCTGCTGAGGCGACTGAGGTAATGCGTAGAACTCGCCCGGATGGATACGGCTGGGGACAAGGTAGTCCCGCGCGCCCTCAGGAGTGCTTTTTATCAGGATAGGTGTCTCCACCTCGATAAACCCCTTCTTGTCCAGGAAATCACGGATATATTTAATCACCCTGTGACGGAGTACAAGGTTCTCATGCATGCGCTCCCGCCTCATATCGAGATAGCGGTACTTGAGACGGAGGTTTTCATCCACGTCAGTATCTTCATTGATATAAAAAGGCGGTGTTACTGCGGGATTGAATATAGTCGCACTTCTAGCGATTACTTCAATCTCACCGGTAGATAGCTTTGGATTCTCAGTCCCTTTTGGTCTTAAGTTCACCTCTCCTTCAACACCGATCACGTATTCGTTACGCATCTCGCTGGCTACCGCGTGACACTCTTTTGATGTCTCCGGATTGAATACCACCTGGACTATGCCCTTACTATCACGTAGGTCAATAAATGTCAGCCCTCCGTGGTCGCGACGGCGGTCTACCCAGCCGGCAAGAGTCACACTCTTACCAACATGTTTACTGTTCAGTTCACCACAGCTGTGGGTCTTAAGCAAGCATCATCTCCCGAAAGAATAATCCAGGCTTCTCTAATAGCGATTATAGCTTATGTTAAGGTTATTCTTCAACTCACCCAGAATTTTTCGGTATCGTTCTATTTCGGTTTATTATCTAAAATTAATTCACCAGTGAACTTCCGGTTATCGACCTGTTGATTTCAAGGCTGACTGCAATGGAAGGGAATCCGGCGATAGCCCGTGACAGCCGCTCAATCTTTGTTTCTTTAGTGTAGCCGTATGCGCCATGAAGGCGTCTTGCCGTTTCCACTATCTCCATTGCGGCAGGCACCACGAACAGCTTTGCCGTTGCCGCTTCCGTCTGCCAGTCGGGAGATTCCTCGTCCCCGGCAAATGCCGTTTTATATGTCAGCCAGCGGCAGGCTTCAAGTTTTGCCTGCATATCAGCCAGTGTCCATCTGATACCCTGCATCGAAGAGATAGGTCTGCCCCGGCTATTTCTTGTTTTAGCGTAATTAACCGCTTCATCGAGGGCAGCCCGGGCTATCCCCACCGATGCGGCACACTGCTCTATCTTCTCCATAGCTATCCAGAACAGCAGGATATCATAACCTGTGCCTTTCTGACCCAGCAGGTTGCTTGCTGGCACCCTGAAGTTCTCGAAGTACACGTCTGCCGCTTCTATTCCTCCCCCTCCCGTCAGTTCCCATACCTTGGGGGCGGAATACCCTTTTCCAAATTTCTTTATAACGAAAGCGGTACAGTTGCCGTCTTCGTCTTTCGTATAGGTAACGGAGTAACCCTCACGGGCGCCGAAGGTGCTGAAACGTTTCATGCCGTTTATTATGTAGCCGTCTCCATCCGGTACGGCTGTGGTGGTGAGAACCGTAGCGTCCGACCCCGTTTCTTCCTCGGTGAATTGTATGCTGGCGTATGCCGTCCCATCACAGAATGGCTTGAGGTACTTCTCCTTTATTTCCTCCGAACCGAACCTGACGATAGATGCCGGGATGCTGTTATTGAACCCAACCAGCCACCAGGCTCCTGTTCCCGAGTAAGCCAGCTGCTCGATAGCCAGAATGCAGTCCAGGTGACCCGCCTCAGTACCGCCGTACTTTTTAGGCACGGTCATCCCCAGCAGTCCCAGACCGGCAAGCTTTTTTATCAGGTCGTCGGGCAATCTCCCTTCTCTGTCCAGCCTGTCCGCTATCGGCTCTATTTCCCGCTTGGAAAACTCTCTTGCCATCCGCTGGATTGTCAGCTGTCCCTCGGTCAGGTTAAATTCCATCGATTCTCCTTATTTTATTCTTTCGTTGCGAGGTGACCACAGTGCTCGCATTCCGGGTTCCTTTTTACTGATAATTCCATGAAGCTGATATTCAGACCGTCATAGACAAGCAACCGGTCTTTCAGTAGCGTGCCTATTCCGACCAGGTACTTGATAGCTTCCGTCGCCTGGATACACCCGATTACACCGGGAGCTACTCCCACCACCGGGAATTTTTCTTCCGGGATATTTCCACGATATATGCATCTCAGGCAGGCTGTTTCACCGGGGATGATGGTCATGGCTCTTCCCTCCAGGCCGTGGACCGCTCCGTGAATGTACGGGATGTTATGTTTGATTGCCGCCTGGTTCAGTAAAAACCGGGTCGGCAGGTTGTCCATTGCGTCCATTATCAGGTCGAATCCGTCCGTAAGCCTGTATACGTTGCCTTCGTCTATCGTTTCTCGCAGGGTTTCTATCTTCACTTCACCGTTTATCTGGCTCAACTTTTCGGCGGATGATTCGGTTTTATTTCTGCCTATATCCTTATCCCAGTGTAAAATCTGCCGGTTCAGGTTGGAGAGTTCGATTGTGTCATGGTCAATTATCCTTACAGTACCCACCCCGGCGGCAGCCAGATATATTGCTATTGGAGAGCCGAGACCGCCGCAACCGGCGATAACCACCTTCGCTTTTTTAAGCTTTTCCTGTCCTTCCTCACCGAACCCCCTCATTATTATCTGCCGGTCGTACCTCTCCAGTTCAGCTTTAGTCAGCATAACTCACGCTCACTTTCAGCGGTTTTTAACCTGTCTGGCTAATTTTTATATCGCCCCATACTCCCATTCTGTCACCCTTTATTATAACCGTTCCTTTCAACCCCCGGATACTTTCAGCAAACTCAATGCCTTTCGGTATGTCATCGGGCTTACTTATAAGGTTGGCTATTGCCGTGGCGGCGGCGTCAGCCAGCGGGGTGGACTTAGATACAGCCACCACAGCATCAGCCTGACCGTAACTCAGCGAATGTCCGACCGTCCCGGAGGAGGTGCAGATTCCCAGAGGCGTCTCTTCAGGCTGGATTTCCAGGCCTATTTTCTCGCTGAGGGGGGACTCTCCGGCGTAAATGCTTACTATTCTATTTTTCAGGCTCTTCAGAAATACGTCGCCACCGTTCTCAACGATTACCTCCGGCGAAAATTCCAGCAGCCCGTTGCCGACGAATTCGGCAATTGCTCCCGCTACCGTCGCCATCGGACCCACTCCCGCCTCTGCGGCTGAGTCTGCCATTACTTTTACTATCGCGGGAGCGTCATCTCCGGGGGAGAAAGGTTCGAGCGTTGTCAGGAAAAGCGGGTGACGCTCGATATATTTCTCCAGCATCTCGCGGTATTTTATAACCAGTTTCCCGGCTTTGCTTTTAAGGTTCTTCAGAGCGCGGATATACAAATCCGTCTCTTTAACCGTTACGCTAAAGGCGACCATGTCTTTGCCGGTAATCCGGCTGCGATATAATCTGGGCTGGTACATCGGTTAAAAATGCAGCTCCATGGCTCTCGGAGGGCATGCCTTGATACACAGCCCGCAGGCAATACACTTCTTGTCGAGGAACTTGATCTTCCTTGTCGAGGTGTCCATCTCAAAAGCTCCTGCCGGACAGACGGTCACGCATAACCCGCAATGAGTACACCTTTCCTCGTTTCGGGTCACGTCCTGACTGAGCGACTGGATTTGTACGCCTGTTTTGGTCAGGTACTCGATACCTTTATCGTAATCGTCCTGTTTTCCGCTCATTTCGAGTACCAGAAGGCCTTCCTCTTCAGGCGTTACCGATGCCTTGAGAATATTAAAATCGAGGTTATAGTCCCTTACCAGACGGCTGACTATAGGCCGGTCTACCAGCCGCCTCGGGAAACGTAATACTATCCTTTTTGAAGTAGCCATCCCTTTTTCCCCCTTTAGCTATTATAAGGTTACCGGCAGGTTTTATCCCTCCAGCGGACGTTCTTTAAGCGGCTTGAAGGTAACGCCCGAGTCTGCGCCGGGTATGGGCGCTACCGGTTCCGTAAGCAGGAATTTGCCGTCCTGTATCCACTTTTTCAGTATGGTTGCGATTTCCACGGCGCGAGAGTAGCTGGAAAGAGAAGCCGTGGGCACGTTCTTGTTCTGTATCTTTATCTGCCCGCTCCTGAGCTGCCCGTAAGTGACTTCTCCCAGATTATCCGACTCTAGATTGGGGTATGCCTGGGAGTAGTCGATAATCGTGGCTATTATGTCGTCATCGGTAATTGCCGTGTATTCCAGGATTTCTTCAGAAAGAACCGGTATGGGTACGCCGATGCCGACGCTGAGTGAGCAGCCGTAACCGAGTATGCTGATTCCAACCAGCCACTTCGAGTTCATCTGCTTAAGGTCGCCGACTAAAGCCAGAGTTCCGGCTCCGCTTTTCGGCACTCCTTTTTCGTTACGGGGCACTCCGGGATTGTGCTGGGTACCCTGCCAGGTAACGAATCCGGTACCGCCTCCAAGGAATACCCTGGTGCCGATGCCAATTGTCTTATAATAGGGATCGTTGAACAGCGGTGAAAGCTGCCCGGCGCTGGAGTAATTGGCATTGCCCAGGCGGGGTTTTAGAATGCCCATGTAGGTATAAATAGTTTTGTCTGAAAGATTCACGGCTACGTTGTAATTCTGGCAGGCATTCCTGAGGTTAAAGAGCACCGCCTCATTCAGGTCTTTGATGTTAATCCAGGTCTCCAGCCGTCTCCGCGGGTAGCAGTCGGTACCGTGAGCGGTTGCCACCAGCCTGACGTCTTTGCCAGCAACGAGTTCTTCGATAACGTGACCGCCCCCGTAGTTGAATTCACCGGGATGGACTCTGTTCCTGGGGTCGTCATCGGGAATGGCGGTGGCACCTATCAGCAGGTCTACTGCCGCCATTCCGGTATATGCCGGGACATCATTGAGATACGTCCTTCCTCCAGCCAATTTAATTCTAGGATTTGAGTGTCCGATGTTGAAATAAGCACTCGATGAGCACATCGGGCTGAAAGTACCGGTGGTGACAACGTCTACTTCACTGGCAGCTTTTTTCACGCCCTTTTCTTTGACCAGGTCAATTATTTCTTCAGCAGTAACTACTACTGCCTTGCCTTCTTTTATCTTTTTGTTTATCTGTTCGACTGTTTTAGCCATGTTTCAGCCTCCTAAAGATATTAATATCTGCATTCTGCACTGTCAAATTGGTGTTTCCGGTTAAAATAAAAGCCCGGATACAATCGTACCCGGGCCCGGTCAGCACCTCTATCAGTCTGGGGATTACGCTCGCATCGTCCCCGAACTGGCGGCATGCCAAGCCCAGGGCATCATCATGCGGGAAGCCCCTTTGTTAAAGCTGGACTGTCCGTCCCAGTTCGGCACCGATTTCCTCCCGTATTCCGTAATCTAGATAGTGGTTTAATTGTATAGTATCAATTTAATCGTGTCAAATCGAGTTTAAGCGGGTTGTACTCAGTTTTGGTAGTAATAGTACTCACCCCCTTAGGCCGTATTATCGGCATTTTGTTCCCGGGCTTTCAGCCACTTCTGTTTCTGCTCGACCCTTACCTGTTCATCCGTAGTCCTGTAACTCGACAGGAATTTTTTCTTGTAAGAAACAAAAGAGTCATCAAGAATAGCCTGGCGTATATCCGTTATCAGTCTGGAGACGAAGGTCAGATTGTGAATGGTCGCCAGCCTGTAAGCCAGCAGTTCCCTGGTATCGAACAGGTGGTGAAGATAAGACGCCGAGAAAGTCCGGCAGGTATAGCATTCACATTCAGGTTCTACAGGTCCCTGTATCTGAGAGAAGGCGGCATTCCGTATATTCACCCTGCCGAGACGGGTAAAGAGAGAGCCGTTTCTGGCAATGCGGGTCGGCAGAGCGCTGTCAAACATGTCAATCCCCCTGGATACTCCTTCGAGGAGGTCCTCGGGCGAACCGACCCCCATAAGATAGCGTGGTTTGTTTTCCGGCAAATAAGCCACTGTCCCGTCAACCATGGTATTGGTCACTTTCTTCGGTTCACCGATACAAAGTCCGCCGATTGCATAGCCGGGAAAATCAAGCGAAGTCAGGTACTCGGCTGACTGACGGCGGAGTTCCAGCGATGTCCCGCCCTGGATTATGGCATACAGTGCCTGGTCGCTGCGCTTATGGGCTTCAAGGCACCGCTTCGCCCATTGGTGAGTGCGGTTCATGGCGAGCCGTGTCTTCTCAAGGCTTTCGTCATGGGATATACACTCATCAAGCACCATAATGATATCCGCACCGACTGCTTCCTGGTACTGCACAGCCAGCTCCGGAGTAATCAGGTGTTCGCTGCCGTCTATATGAGAACGGAAGACAACACCTTCATCGTCAACGCGGCGCAACCGGGCAAGACTGAATACCTGGTAGCCGCCGCTGTCGGTAAGAATGGCTCTGTCCCAGCTCATATATTTATGTAAACCACCTGCCTGCTCAACAGTCGAAATCCCCGGTCTGAGGTAGAGATGATAGGTGTTGGACAGCACCATCTTAAACCCGATGTCCTTTACTTCTTCAGGGGTGAGTGTTTTAACCGTTCCCTGGGTAGCCACGGGCATGAACACCGGAGTCGGTACCGTACCGTGACCCGTGACCAGTTCCCCGGCGCGAGCCCTGCTGTCCGGGGAGGTCTTCACCAGACGGAAATCACCAGCACTGTTCATCGGCAGTCACTCTCATCATGTACATAAATTTACCAGGTACCTCTTCAGTAACCATTTCACGATAGCCAGTCCGACAGCAAAGGCAACGATAAAGATGATAGTCTGATACGTCCATTCGTGGGCGACAATACCAAGGGCGGTACCCGCCGCCGGGGGATGCTCGAAATTAAAAACCGTCATCAAGAAGATTGACAACCCCACGGCAATCGCCGCGGGAATCCAGTGAATTACCTCGTTAGACTCAAAGAAATCAACCAGAGGGCTGGCGAAAAACGCGTAGTAACATATAATCCCGCATACCAGCCCGGTAATGTGTCCCCCTACGAGCCGTCTCGGTTCGGCAGCAATAGTCCTGGGCATGGCGAATATAATGAACACGCTGGAACCGAGAGCGGCGACAATAGCGGCGTGGGTTAACGATTCGACGAAGTACAGTATTACCGCCACCGCCAGTACCGCCAGCAGACTCTGGATAACGTAGTTCCTCGGGTGTTGAAGAAAGGTCCTGTCCAATACGTGTATTTTCATTTTCAAGGCTTTTTTTACAGGTCACTCCGTCCTTCGTCCAGGTAGCCCTGGAGAATGAGGGCGGCAGCCACGGCGTCATCCCTGGTCTTTTTTCGGGTTTTCTTCGTACGGGCTGCCTGCATCAGGCGTCTTGCCGATACCGTGGTCAAACGCTCGTCCCTGAACTCTACCGGAACATCTGTCCGACCCGACAAACTCCGAACGAAGTCTTTCACCTTCTCAGCCTGCTGCCCGATGCTGCCATCCATCAAGCGCGGCAGACCGGCTATGACCCGTCCTACCTGGTGCTGCTCGATGATTTCGATAATCGTATTTATATCACGGTTCTCGTCGGTACGCTCGATTATTGTCAAAGGGCTGGCTAGAATACCGCCCGGGTCGCTGAGAGCAACCCCTATCCTCTTATCACCGATATCAAGTCCCAGACTGCGCGTGACAGTACCCCTTACGAATTACCTGATTCTTTTACTATCTTTGCTACCTTTTGCAGAGCTTCGTCCAGCTTGTCTTTCTGCCTGCCGCCTGCCTGGGCTAACTCCGCCTTACCTCCACCACCTCCCCCGGTCACTTCAGCCACCTGCTTGATTATATTTCCGGCATTATATCCTTTAGATATCAGGTCAGGCGTTACGACAGCAACAAAAACAGGCCTGTCTTCATAGATGCTTCCCAGTACCACAATCACACTCTTCAGCCGGTCTCTCAGCAGGTCACTCATTTCCCGTAAAATCTCAACCCTTGAGGACTTTACCTTCGCAGCCAGCACGCTTACGCCGTTCACCGTCTCTACTTTATCCAGTAACGACTCGGCTGTCTTCGCCGCCAGCTCACTTTCCAGACTATCAGCCCGTCGGCGTTCATTCTTCATCTCCGCTATCATGCTTCCCGTCTTTTCCACAATCTCGTCCGGCTCCGACTCCATGTACCCGGCTATCCTCTCCAGGTCCGACAAGCGCCGGTTGATATAGTTCTCAGCACCTCTTCCGGTCAGGGCTTCGATGCGGCGTAAACCTGCCCCGATGCTGCTTTCACTCAATATGCAAAAGAAACCTATCTCTCCCGTTGTATTAACGTGAGTACCGCCGCAAAGCTCGATACTGACAGGCGGTCTGCCGATTCTCAATACGCGTACGACATCGCCGTACTTCTCATCGAAGAGGGCTATCGCCCCTTCCTCGATTGCCTGCCTGTAAGGGATATCCTCGTCGTACACTGGCAGGTCGCGGCGGATGAAGTCGTTGACGATACTCTGCACTTCTCCGATTTGTTCTCTGGTCATCGCCACCAGGTGAGAAAAGTCGAACCTTAACCGCTCCGGGGCAACCAGCGAGCCTCTCTGCTGGATATGCTCGCCCAGCACCTGGCGTAGAGCCGCCTGTAGCAAATGAGTGGCAGTGTGATTGCGGGCAATTTCGAGTCGCCGCTCAATATCAACCTCTGCCTCCACCTCGTCCCCGACTGTCAAGCTGCCGCCGGTAACCTTCCCCTGATGGACAAAAATATCCGGTGGTATACGTATGGTATCCGTCACCGTAAAACTTCCCGCCGGACTCCGTATTTCTCCGGTATCTCCTACCTGCCCACCCATCTCACCGTAGAAAGGGGTATCCGCCAGTATCAGACCTGCCTCCTGCCCTTCCTGTATCGTATCAACGGAGTCGTTATCGACTATAATACTGAGCACATTACTATTCTGCTTATAGTTATTGTATCCTGAAAATAGAGTTGATGTTATGTCAAGTTTATCTATCCACTCCGCCTGCTCGGTAAGCTTAAACTTCTGAGCCGCTTTCGCCCTCTCCCGCTGCTTCTCCATTTCCTTCTCAAACCCGTCCATATCAACCGTAAAACCTTTATCGGCAGCCATCTCACGGGTCAGCTCCACCGGGAAACCGTAAGTATCGTACAGTCGAAAAACATCCTCTCCCGATATCTCGCCCGTATTTCCTGCCGTGATTCCTTCGATGAGCTCCAGTCCGTTGTTAAGAGTCTCCCGGAATTTAGTTTCCTCAGCTTCTACAACCTGGTATATGAAATTCTGCCTTTGCTGTAATTCTGGATAGATATTTGACATACTACCAACTGTTGCTCCGGCTATCTGGTTTAGAAATGGTTTTTCCAGACCCAGTCTCCGCCCGTAAAGAGCAGCCCTACGTAATAAACGTCTCAGCACGTAACCACGCCCTTCGTTACCCGGTACCACACCGTCGGCAATAAGAAAAGTTAAAGCACGCCCATGTTCGACTATTATCCTCATTGCTTTATCAGCTTCATCGTTTGAGCCATATTCATTTCCTATGTACTTGGTGATATTACCCAACAGTTGTGCAAATAGCCCGGTCTCAAATATAGTTGTTTTACCCTCCACGGCGGCAGTTGTCCTCTCCAGTCCCATACCCGTATCAATGTTGGGACTGGGCAGCAGGGTACGGTTTCCATCCCTATCCTGATTATACTGGGTAAAGACAAGATTCCAGATTTCGGAGAAGCGACCGCAGTCGCAGTTCGGACCGCAGGAAGGCTTACCACAACCAATTTCTTTCCCGAAGTCGTAAAAAATTTCGCTACAGGGCCCGCAGGGTCCGGAGTCGCCAGCCGGTCCCCAGAAGTTGTCCTCCTCGCCGAATCTCTGTATTTTCTCCTCGGGCAGACCAATCTGCCGCCAACATTCATAGGCCTCATCATCGTCGGTAAAGACAGTTATCCAAAGCCGTTCCGGCGAGAGTTTAAGGTGCTCGGTTATGAATTCCCAAGCCCAGCTAACAGCTTCTTGTTTGAAGTAATCGCCGACGCTGAAGTTGCCCAGCATCTCGAAGAAAGTAAGGTGGGTAGCATCTCCGACCAGGTCTATATCCGTAGTGCGGAAGCACTTCTGACAGGACGCCATCCGCTTGTTCGGAGGAATTGCTTCTCCGAGGAAGTAAGGTTTCATCTGTACCATACCAGCATTGGTAAGCAGTAACGTGGGGTCGCCATGAGGTATCAGAGAGGAACTGGGAATTATACTGTGGTCTTTATTTTCAAAGAATTTTAGAAATAACTCTCGTAACTCGTCACTGGTCACTGATAATACGCCGTCCTCGAATATAATTAACTGACTCTGCTCATCAGCTTCAGTTACATACGATTTTAGAGTAAGTAATACTACCTGTCAATGAGATTAGCTTAGAGTCCAGATTTATTGTTCAAGGGCGAAAACAGCCGCGCCGATAACCCCGGCATCATTACCGAGTCTGGCCGGCACGATTTGAACGGATTTCGCCATCAGCGGGAAGGCTTTCTCTTTCACCATTTTCCTGACGGGCTCGAATAACAGGTCGCCCATCTGCGCCACGCTTCCCCCGAGAATAACCATCTCCGGATTAAATATCTGTACAAGGTTCAATACGCCTATTCCCAGATAGTGCGCTGCTTCACCTATAACCTCCAGAGCCAGAGAGTCCCCCTCTTGAGCCGCCTGATGGACTGTCTCGGCGGTAATATCATCCGGTCTCCCGTGAACCAGTTCATTAAGTGAAGACTTCTCACCCTTACCGATACGCTTTTTAGCCTCTCTGGCAATAGCTGTACCGGAAGCCAGACTCTCCAGACAACCGTTATTACCGCAGCCGCACTCCGGTCCGTCTTCCTTTATAACCATATGCCCCAGTTCGGCACCGCCGCCTGAGGAGCCGGTATAAAGTTTCCCGTCAATGATAATCCCGCCGCCGATCCCCGTACCTAGCGTCAGCAGGACAAGGTTGTTCTGCCCTTCACCGGCGCCGAAGCGGTGCTCCCCCAGAATTGCCGCATCGGCATCGTTGACCAGAAAGGTATCCATTCCGTATCTCTCCGCAACGATACGCTTCAGCGGAATATCCTTCCAGTCGGGAAGGTTGGGCGCCCCGGTAATCATCCCCCCATCCATATCAATGATTCCGGCGGCGGCAATGCTTATAGCACGCAACTGCTCTCTGGACAGACCGCTTTTACCGAGAAGGCTGTCTATGCCGGAAAACATCCTTTCGATAACCACCTTGTGTCCTTCGGTGGCTGAGGTGGTAAGGTCAAGTCTGCGTGGAATCCTGCCATCGGGAGAGACCAAGGCGATAACCATCTTGGTGCCGCCCAGGTCTACGGCTAAAACGGGCCGGTCTTCAGTCTTCATTTTACTCCGCAAGCCCGCCTTCTCCGCTCAATTTCACGGCTGTCCTGATTGCTTCTTCCATGCTTTGAGAATCAGCGATGCCCTTACCGGCTATATCGAAAGCCGTACCGTGGTCAACGGAAGTACGCACGAACGGCAGTCCCAGGGTAACAGCCACGCTCTTCTCGAAGCCGTGTACTTTGACGGCGATATGCCCCTGGTCGTGGTACATGGCGAGGACGACATCGAACTCTCCGTTGATAGCGCGGGTATATATCGTATCGGCGGGAAAAGGACCACGGGCATCTATGCCCGAATCCCTCGCTTCTTCAACAGCCGGCGCAATCTGCTCCGCTTCTTCCGAGCCGAACAACCCGCCGTCGCTGCCGTGGGGATTGAGGGCAGCCACGCCGATACGGGGCTTTTCAAAACCCCACTGACGGAAAGATCTATCCACCAGTCTCAGCTTGGCAAGTATTCTATCTCTGGTAACCAGTTCACATGCCTCTTTAAGCGAATAGTGGTCGCTCAGATGCACTACCCGCAGCGACCCGGTGACCAGCATAGCGGCATATTCGGTGGTGCCGGTCAGACGGGCAAGATATTTCATGTGCCCGGTGTCTTCATATCCCGCCTTTATCACCGCTCCCTTGTTTATCGGCGCGGTAGCGATAGCCCTGACCTCACCTTTCAGCGCCATATCGGCAGCCCTGGCGATGTACTCCATAGCCGCCCTGCCGCAAGCCGCGTTTACCTGCCCCATGACCACTTCTTTAATATCGAGATTTTTAAGGTCAAGAAGGTCAATAGTGCCGTGAGTGCCCTTTATCTCATCTGCCGTTTCTACAGGATTCAGCTTCAACGGGCTGTTTACCAGCTTTATAGCCTGCCGCATAATGCCGCTTTCACCGATGACCAGAGGACAACAGACGCGGTAGATATGCTCCTGCCCGAGGGCTTTGACGATGATTTCAGGACCGATGCCGGCAGCGTCACCCATTGTTACGGCAATAACAGCTTTATCTCCGGCAGCCATTTCAACTCATCTCCGGTCTGGACTGGACAGGACGGCTCCTGCTCCTTTTACACAGCTCGGCAACCAGCATGTTAAGGGCAAGCTCGGCATCGTACTTCCCGGTCTTAATGGAGAGGTCGGTATCAAGAATGCGCCGGTATACTTCTCTGAGCCTGGGTAAAGAATACCTGCTTGCCTGCTCCAGTGTCTTTTTCAGGACATACTCCGAGGTCATGCCCAGACTGTTCTGCATCTCCCTGTTGGTCCTCCTTTTTCTTGCCAGCTCTTTCACCCTGACTATAAACTGCACCTGCCGCGACAGCATAAAGAGCAGGTACACCGGGGCTACACCGCTGAGAAACAGTTGCTGAAGGAACTGCTCGGCCAGTTCGGCTCTGAACTCAAGGATGGCGTCAACCATATTGAAAACAGTCGCCTGCTGGTTATAGCCGACTACAGCCCTAACGTCCTCTTCCCCGATGGTGCGACCTTCAACATACAGGAGCAGCTTTTCAACCTCGCTGGCCATAATCCACAGGTTGCTGCCCACCAGCCTCGCCAGGAGCTGTACCGCCTTCGGCGAGATACTGCCGCCTTTATCCTTCACCTTTTTCTGAATCCACTCGCGAAGCTTTGCTTCTTTTGGCAGAGGGAAATTCCTGACCGTTGCCCTGCCGGCAAGTCCTTTCAGGAGAGGATTGTCACCGGATATCACGCCCTCGACCAGCACCAGCACGGTGCTGTCCGGGATTCCGCCGATGCAGTCGATGAATGCCCTGGCTTCGTCCTTATTCCCGTTGTTTTTGGCGGTTCTTCCCTGGCGGCGGGACCTGCGCTGAGGTTCGAACCGACCCAGTAAACCGTTGATGATAACCAGTCGCTTTTCGGTCAAAAACGGCATCGTTTCGCAGGTGGTTTTAAGCTCATCCAGCGTCAGTTGATTGCCTTCGAGTGTGGTGGTACCCGCCGCCAAAGCCGACTGGTCGCCGAGCTCATGTTTTATTGCCTCAAGCGCCCGGGCGATGGAGTAATCATCCTGACCCGATAATATATATAGCAAATCTCGTCCCTGCCAAGCGTAAAGCGGTCTAAATCCTGATTACAGAGTGGATATAAATCTAAGCCGGTATTATCCCATGTTTCTTTACTGGTCTGTCTTCTTTTTTGTCCAGCAGCATTTCCAGGGTCTCTATCAGTCTTGACCTGGTCTGTGCCGGCTCTATCACGTCATCCACATGCAGGTGTTCGGCAGCCCGGTACGGGTTGGCGAACTCTTTGCGGTACTCATCTATCTTTTGCTGTAACAGCTCCTCGGCGTTCTCGGCTTTCTCCAGCTCTCTCCTGAATATAATCGGTGCGGCGCCTTCGGCACCCATCACCGCCAGCTCGGTGCTGGGCCAGCAGTACACGAAATCAGCCCCCAGGTCTTTACTGCACATCCCCAGGTACGCGCCTCCATAGGCTTTCCGGATGGTGAGAGTTATCTTGGGCACGGTTGCTTCTGAGTAAGCATAAAGCATCTTCGCCCCGTGCCTTATTATGCCTCCCCACTCCTGTTCGCTCCCGGGGAGGTATCCCGGTACATCAACCAGGTTGACGATGGGGATATTAAAAGCGTCGCAGAACCTGATAAACCGGGAGGCTTTATCGCTGGCGTCGATATCCAGACAACCAGCCTTCGACATCGGCTGGTTGGCTATTATACCCACCGTCCAGCCGTTCATCCTGGAAAAGCAGGTAATGATGTTGGTGGCGAATAAAGGGAACAGCTCGAAATAGTTTAAACCGTCTTTCCGCTGGTCGAAGACGCTCTCGATTATTTTGTGCATGTCGTAGGGTTTATTCGGAGCCGCCGGGACAATATCAAACAGAGAATCGTCCAAGCGGTCGGGCTTATCTCCCCAGTCGACCCTGGGCGGCTTTTCCCGGTTACTTGAAGGCAGATAGGCAAGCAGTTCCTTTATGTTCTTAAAGCACTCTTCTTCGCTGTTCTCGGAGCGGCAGGCAACCCCGGCTTTTTTCTGGGCAACGGTTGCACCGCCCAGTTCATCATCGGTTATCTCCTGCCCCATCACCGACTGAACGACCCGCGGTCCGGTAATATAGGCAAAGCTGATGCCCTTTACCATGAATATGAAGTCCATCAGCGCCGGTGAGTACACGGCGCCTCCGGCATTCGGACCCAGGATGGTGCATATCTGGGGAATGACGCCGGAAGCCATGGTATTTCTGACAAATATTTTACCGTAACCGGCGAGTGCGTCCACGCCGTCCTGAATCCTGGCTCCGCCGGAATCGTTCATCCCGATCACCGGGCAGCCGGTTTTCATGGCGCTGTCCAGTATGGTGCATATTTTTTGAGCGTGTACTTCAGACAGCGTGCCTCCGGTACTTGTGAAGTCCTGTGAATAGATATATACCTTTCTGCCGTCGATTTTACCGTATCCCGTAATCACACCGTCAGCCGGGATATCGGTAACCGCCCCCCTGCTCCTAGCGAACATGCCGGTCTCTCTAAAGGTGTTTTTATCAAGCAGAGCATCTATCCGTTCCCGGGCCGTCAGCTTATCCTTCTTTTTCTGCGCCTCCACACGGTCGCTTCCCCCCATTCCGAGGACTTTTTTACGGCGCTCTTTCAAATTTGCCAGTTGTTCTTTCTTAATTTCGGTATCTTCAGACATCACTCCCCCGGTACTACTATTGGTATTTGTATGATAGCAACTTTTTAATCGGGTGACTGTTCTTCTTTAGCCCAGTTCTGCATCATCTGTTTCACACGCTGGGCAAGAATCGGATTGGAGCGTAAACGCTCGATAAAGACGGGGCAGCCCTCCAGCAACGAGTTCTGAGCGGCAGACGCCATACTCGATAGCAGACTCTCAATACCCATATCAGCCTGTGAGGATGCATTCATCCCGGGCGACGACTCTATCTGTCGGCGGATATCTTCCGCCGTGAATTTCATCGGCGTCACACAGGACTTATACCAGGGACACTCCTTACACTGGACTATCCCGTATGCTTCGTTAAAAGCATCCCCCATACTCCGACCTCCTTTGTATCACCAACTGTTAATCAGTATATATAATTTTCAGGGCATTATATCGGCAATATATGGTACAATGCTTTCCTTATCCCGGAAAGCTCCGACCACTTTACCCTGAATTATACCATTCTTATCAATGAAGAAGGTAGTGGGAATACCCGTTATGTTGTATCTTTTTGCTACTGTCTGGGCGCTATCCAGCAGTACCGGCAGAGACATGCCATAAGTCTGCAGGTACCCTCTAGCCTGAGAAGAGCTTTCACCGATATTAACCGCAAACAATGTCAGTCCCTTTCCTGACCACTCTCTATAAATCTCTTCGAGATACGGCATTTCACCGCGACAGGGACCGCACCAGGTCGCCCAGAAATTTAACAATACCGGCTTTCCCTTTAGTTCGCTCAGGGAATACTCCTGTCCCGAAAGGTCTTTTAAACAGAAATCAGGAGCTTTAGAGCCCACTTCCGCTGACGAACTTCCCCCGCCGGAACACCCGGTAATTAGCATTGATAGAGTCAGTATCAGTATTATTACTCCTGCGACTCTTTTCATCGGTTACACCCTCCAGGTTTATTCTATACTTAAAAAGCTCCTAAAAACCAGCCCAGGTTATTGGTCAGGATAAGTATTCCCACCGTTATAAGCAGCAAGCCGCTGATAATATAAATCCAGCTGGAATACCGGCCTATTTTCTTAAGCAGCGGGTTAATAAAGTCAAAAGCCGCACCCAGTATCAGGAACGGGAGACCCAGACCAAGAGAATATATACTCAGCAGGTAAGTACCGCGTAACACTGTCCCCGTGCTCCCCGCAAGGGACAGGATACCGGTAATCTGCCAGCTCAGACAAGGGGTCCAGGCAAAGCAAAACAGACTTCCCGTCAGGAAAGAACGGAGATAACCGCTGGTATTACCCACGGATGGGGACAGCCGCCTTTCATAATTCAGCCAGGGTATCTTCAGGGCAGCCAGCATAACCAGCCCGAATATAATAAGCAGAATACCAACCACCTGGCGTATTACCGCTGCGTAGGCAACAAGGGTAGAACCAATCAGTCCCGCGCCGGCTCCCCAGAGGCTGAATATAATCGTAAACCCTGCTACAAAACTCAGAGAGTGCAGGAATATTGGTAATCGCCTCTGTTTTTCACCGGTATCGAACACACTCGGTCCAGCAAGGCTGGCAAGATATACCGGTGCCAGAGGTAATACACAGGGAGAAAGGAAACTTGCCAGACCGGCAACGAAGGCAATACCAGTAGCAGCTAATAACGAAGCGCTCTCTATCATATAAATCAAATACCAATATTATGCTAATTGATACAGTTATAAATATCAAGACAGGTCGCGGTTAATGAGTTCGGACATAGCGGAGGGTAGCTCTGAACCGAAGAGGGTTTTAGATGTATACGGTAAATTGGAAAAAAGGGTAAAACTTGTAAGAGACGAGTGGGTTAGCCACTTTCGTATCGACGGAGAATAGCTTTAATCCTTGCTGCCAGTTCTATACCGCTGACAGGTCCCTCAAGTAGATGGTCAGCCCCTGCCTGTACAGCTTTCTCCCATGTTACATCTTCTGTTTCTTTTCCTACAATGATAACAGGTATGTTAAATGCCCTGTGTAAATAATAACAGGCATCCAGGACATTAGTTGAAGGTAAATCTATATTTATAACCACGATGTCACGTTTTGACTCTATTAGCTCCGATATAGCTTCGGAGTAATCTGAAACTCCGGCCACCTCCAGGTCTGCTCCAGTCAGAGCGTCGGAGAGTATGGACCCGAAGTAAGGTTCGTTACCTACCACGAGGACGCTATAAATGTGGCACCTCCATTCGGAGTGACAGTAGTCCACATTATAGCTATCTATATGACTATTGTCAATATAATAATAGTATGTAAAAGGAATTTTTACATTTGCATCAAAACGGATGTATTTTGACTGAGTTCCTGTTAGATGCCGTGCTTCTCAGCTAGCTCGATAGCCCGGTCCAGGTCCGACTGGTCGTTTATATTAAAAAAGGACAAATACTGTGGGTCTAATTTTCCGCTTTCTGTCCGCTCTACATATCTTACACGTGCCTTGTCTAGAAAAGCATGAATGCTCAACCGGCTATTTCCCATTTGCTTTTCAATATAACTCAAACAACTCCTGGAGTATATTGAATGGAGAGGTTCTATCATCCCGTTTTCTAAACGGGGCACAACTGCATCATAGTCGCCTGCCAGGCCGACCATATACTCCAACAACCCCGTATTGAGAAACGGCATGTCACAGGCGACCACGATATTTATCAGCGATTTTGAAGCCATCAAGCCCGTATATAAACCTCCGATGGGACCTTTACCGGGATAGATATCTTCCGTCATCTTAGCCCGGTAATCACCTGGGAGGTCAAACTGCTCCGGCGAGGTTACCACCAGAATCTCATCGGACAGCGGTTTCAGTCGTTCGAAAACCCGTTCGATGAGGCTTTTACCGTTAACAAGTTCCAGGGCTTTGCTTCTTCCCAGCCGAAGGTTCTTGCCCCCGGCCAGGATAATCGATGTTATCTCCATACAATCGTTGAAAGTACCCTCAACCTTCTGGTGTGAATATAATACTCTATGACTCTTTTCAAGAGAAAGGCAAGGTTTACGCTGACCTGCTCTGTCGGCAAATTTTCAGGCTTCTCTCGATAGCCTCACCAGTTTCCAGGTGATAATCTCACTAACCACGGTTATATCTTCTGTTGAAAGGTAATCGGTTATGCTGGCATCGAATACAATATTCCCCTGAGGAGCAAACTCTTCGTCGCCATGCCAGATAACCATGGTTAGAGGGACTCGGGGAAAGGCATCAATCGTTACCGCCGTATCCCCGTAGTCCGTCTCCCTGCCTCCCAGTTCCTTACTGACCTCAACCATACGCAGCGGTTCTCTGCCGAAATTCTCCATCAGGGGATTGACGGTCCTTTTTGAGAATGTCGGTAAATAAACCTTACCTTCCGGTAACTCTCTGAAGGTGATTAACTGTCCGGAAAGCGGCGTGCCTTTTGCCTGAGTGAAATAGTGGAGGATAAGGACCTTCTCCCTTAAAGAGACTTCCTCGGTGGAATCAGCCAGTGAAATCTCGATATCCGGAACTACTATATTGTACAATCTGTTCAGGTAACGGATACTGATTATCTTCTTGGAATCTATCTGCCAGTAGTTGCTGCCGCTGTTACTACACTGCCGCTCGAAATCTTCTATCTTAAGCAATTTCTCACAGACAAGTTTATAGGCTTGCTCTAAACCATACTCATAATTCTTGTTCTCTGGTACTCTAATATGCTTGTCTTCCATTCTACAGTGAAACTCTACTAAAGCCCGGCGGTATCAAGTATCTGGGGTACTTTCTTCTCCCAGCCGATAGCCATAATGTGCACGCCCTGGCAGATATCTCTAAGGTCCTTTATCAGGTCTGCCGCAATCTGTATCCCGGTCTCGGTCTTATTCTCGGCATCAGCCATCTTCTTAATCAATTCTTCCGGCACAAAGACACCGGCCACACTCTTATTCATAAACCGCGCCATACCGACTGACTTTAACGGTATAATACCAGCCAGGACAGGTATCTTGTATCCCTCCACCCTATTCATAAATTTAGCAAAGGAGTCTACGTCATAAATCGCCTGTGTTTGAAAAAACTTGGCACCGGCTTCTATTTTCTTCTCCATCTTTATAATCTGTAGTTCAAGACTGGCTTCAGTATCAGCTCCGGGGTTCACCACCGCTCCCGGGTAAAAGTTTGTCCTGCCTTTCAGCTCGTTACCCACCATATCATAACCTTCATTTAACTGTCCTATCACCCACAGGAGCTGGACGGAATCCAAATCATAAACAGACATAGCCTGAGGATGGTCTCCCAGCGATGGAAGATCGCCGGTGATAGCCAGTACATTCTCGATTCCCAACACACTGGCACTTAAAAGGTCCGATTGCAGCGCTATCCGGTTTCTGTCCCGGCAGGTCATCTGGAATATAGGGTCAAGCCCTTTTTCTTTTATTAGATAGCTGGTAACCATTGAACCCAGCCTCATTACCGAGCTCTGCTGGTCGGTAACGTTAGCCGCATGGACTCTTCCCCGTAGAAGTTCGGCTGCTTCGAGTATCTCCGCAGTATCCGTCCCTTTAAGAGGGCCGATTTCGCAGGTTATCACGAATTTTTGTTTTTCAAGGGATGTTTTCAAGCTCATTCTGCAACCCTCTCCTTATTGCCGGTCTGTTCCAGTGCCCATTTTGATGTCGACATCAGTCCGGTCTCAGGCAGTGTTTTGCTATGGTCTTTGGGGGTAACGAACTTCCCCAGCTTATCCAGCCTGTTCAGGGCTTTAAGTCTCTTGTAAATGAGTTCCCAGCCACAGTCCTTCTCCGGGCTGACCTCGCACTTTCCCCCGGATGCTCCCCCGCACTGCCCGTTCAATAAACCTTTGGCACAGGCTGTTAATGGGCAAATGCCTCCCGTATATTCAAGCATACATTCGCCACACTCCATGCACCTTTCACTGCCCGGCCATTCTCCGCGGCTGCCGCCCAGATTGACCGTATCACAGGCGGGATGGCAGAGTTTATTGACCGAAGCAGCCGTCGCCTGTACACCGACACCGCAGGTCATAACCAGTATCGAATCGGCTGCTTTAATTTCTTCTATATAATTCCTCAATCGTGACCTAATCAGGGCTTTATCGCAGAGAAAATCAATTACAGCGCTGCCAGTGATTTTTTTACCGACTTCTTCCAGTCTGGCTTTCATCTCCTCAACCTGCTCCGGACCGCCGGTGCCTGAGGCTTGAGCACAACCGTTACAACCCAACAGGAAGACCTTCCCCTCTCCGTCCAGATACTCCAGTATTTCTTCAAAGGGTTTTTGCTTTGAAAGAATCATCTTTCCTCCTTAATGGTCCGGACAGTTCACCTACTCCTCCGATACCCATGTTCTGGCAGCTAATGAATGGCGCAGGCAATACAGGGATCAAACGAACGAACAATACGCACTATTTCAAACGGGTTATCTTTATCCTTTATTTTAGTCCCGATTATCGCCTGCTCTATGGGACCGGGATTTCCGTTTTCATCTCTGGGAGAAGCATTCCAGGTGGTGGGTACGACACACTGATAGTTGGCTATCTTATAATCCTTTATTTCAATCCAGTGCCCCAGAGCACCACGGGCTGCTTCCGTTAAGCCGAATCCGGTGGACTCTTCAGGCATTTCATATTCGGTATAAGCGGGCTCTCCGGGTTTTACTTCAAGTACCCATTTCTCAAGATTATCGGCAGTCAGCTTGGCACACAGAGCCCGTGCCAGATGCCTGCCCATAACAGAGAAGAGTGCCGAAGGCGGAGCCTTCAACCGGGCTAGCGCAGAATCTACCAACTCCTTCACCACCGGGTCGCCGCTGGCATAATTTACAGCCAGCCTCGCCAGAGGTCCGACTTCATATACCATGCCGTCATACCGGGGAGACTTTACCCAGGAATAAGCTCCCTCTTTATTCTGGTTCGGTCTGGTCTCTCCCTTGGAGGGATGCCTGGCTCCGGGATAGTCCTCATACCAGGAGTGCGTTACATATTCGGCTATCTTGTCGACATCCAGTTTGCCCGGTTTCAGGTCTGCCGAGGTAACTCCCGGAATATACATTCTCTTCCGCTTGATGACATCCGGCTCTCCGCCCTCCAGGTCATACTGCCCGTAGGAAAGGAGATTCTTACAGCCGGCTCCAATCTCGGTATAATCCAGATAGACACCAGCCACTGCCAGGACGTCCGGGATATAGACATTATCAATAAAGTCCCGCACTTTCTTTAATTTCCATAGATAGGAAGTTATCATGTCGATAGTAGGAGTGCAGGTTACGCCGCCGGGCACGATGCCGACGCTGTGGGGGATTTTACCGCTGAAAATACTGACCATCTCATGGGCGATTCTCCTGATTTCCAGCGCCTGTATATAGTGAGCTGTCGCCATCTGGTTCACTTCAGGCGGCAGCCTGTAATCGCCTTCGTACCGTGGCATAAACGGTCCCAGCTCACCCCGATTGATAAAATCCTTCACTGAATTCAGTTCCGAGTCTTTACCGTCATATTTCGCCACATCGGTCACGTCCACATAGTCGAGAGCCGCCAGGTGATAAAAATGCAGGATATGGTCCTGAGCAACATGAGCTCCCTGGATAAGGTTGCGGATAATCCGTCCGTTGTCCGGTATCTGACCGCCGATACCGAAGGCGCTATCCAGGTTCAAAGCCGCCGCTACACCGTGCGATTGGGGACAAACCCCGCAAATGCGCTGGGTTATGACCTGAGCATCCCTGGGGTCTCTATCCCGCAGGATAAGCTCAATGCCCCGGAACAGGTTGCCGGTGCTGCGAGCGTCCTTGATAACACCGTCCTCAACCGTTGTCTCAATCTTAAGATGACCTTCTATCCTAGTCATCGGGTCAATGACTATTTTGGCCACTATAAATCCTCCTTTTCACCTGTCCAGTAAGCGCCAATCACCGGTAACTCGACGTCAACCAGCTTCTGATAGAAAGGCAGATTAGGGAACTCGGGCTGGGTGCATCCCAGGCAGGGCGACCCGGCACCTATAACCCAGTTTGTGCCGTCATTCCACCGTCTTAAAGAGCAATCGGCATAGGTAATAGGACCTTTGCATCCAAGTTCATACAAACACCCCTCATCACCCGGTTTTTTAGCAAACTTGCCTTCATCGAAATAGGCACGACGGGGACAATTCTCATGTATCAATTTACCGTAGAAAGCCAGCGGTCTTAGATTATCATCCAGGTCTTCCGCTTTAGGCAGTCCGTTCAGTAAAATACTGGCTATCGTGCCGACAATCCAGTCCGGATGCGGCGGGCAACCCGGGATATTTATCAGAGGCTTATCAATCCCTTTATCTTCGAGCAACTTCCTTACCGGTTGAGCGTTACTGGGATTGGGCTCAGCCGCCGGGATTCCGCCGAAGGAAGCACATGTACCCACTGCCAGAATGGCAAGAGCATCCTTTGCCAGCTCCTCCAGCCTGTTTTCCATAGTTACCGGCTTGTCACCCCTTTCTCCCATAACACAGTATCCGGCAGTATCACCTCTTGGAATAGAGCCATCGACCGCCAGGACATACTCGCCCTTCTTCTCTCTGGCAGTGTCTTCGAGGACCTGAATCGCCGCTTCACCGCTACCAGCCATAACCGTCTGGTGAAAGCGGAGGTTGATATGTACACCGGGGATTACCTCATCGACCAGTAAGTTCTTGATAGAAGGACTGGCTGAATTCAGTAGTGATATACTGCATCCGGTGCATGAAGACGCTGCCAACCACACCACTGGTATTTCTTGAACCATGAGGACACCTCCTCTTTCCAGTGAACTAGTTGGTTTATATTTCCAGCCAGGAATGAGAGTAAAGTGATTCTCCGGTAAGAACCCTTACCGTTTTCACATAATCCGATTCTTCCTTGCTAAGCGAGGAAAGGTCAGGTCTTTCACCATCCATTACCCGGTGTACCAAGTCAACAATCTCCGGCATCTCACCTCTGGCTATTTTCACCAGTTCAGCATCAAAGATATCGACTATTGCCGAGTACAGCCCGTACTTCATCAGCATAATCATGTAAGTACGATTAAGCATAGGCCTGAGGTGAATGGGGGCACCATTAGAGACATTAGATAATCCAACCGCTGATCTAGACTCTGGAACAATATCCTCTAGCGTACTCATAAACTCCATACACGGCTTGGATTGGTTCGCCTCAATATTAACTACCGGGGTAACAATGGGGTCGAACCAGATACGCTCATTAGAGATACCCATCTCACTGGCTATAGACATAATTTCAACGGCTATCATAGCTCTCTCATCAGCATCCCTCGGCATTCCCTCTCTTCCCCATAATAACCCGATAAAGTCAGCATCATATTTCTGGACAAATGGCAATTCTTCTTCCATCCTTACCAGGGAGATAGAATTAATCAGCACCTTGCCTTTGTGCACCTTTAGTCCAGCCTCCATAGCTAAAGGATTGGTTGTATCAAGCGAAAGTGGCAGGTCTGTGACCTCCTGCACAGTTTTCACCACCCATTCCATCATCTCATCGCCGGCTCTCCGCGCCGGACCAATATTCAAATCAAGGTAGTCTGCACCGGCTTCAGCTTCAGCTTTAGCCATTTCCTGAATAGGTTTAGGATTCCTTTCCCTCATTGCCGGACCGATAGTCTGGGACATAATATTGATGCTTTCCGCAATAAGGATCATCTTTACCTCCTTATGGACTCCATGTTTTGAGAAAAGCTGTTATTTGCGAACCTTCCCTTGGACCAACCAGAACCTCCCAACCAGGTAACTCCTCTTCCAGACCGCCACTTTCGGCAGCAGCGTATCCCGGAATTATTAACTTGCGATGTTTAACTTTGTCTTCAATACCACTCTTCTTAACGAATGGTGCGATAGCATCAGCTACAAACTTGCCTGCTGCCCAGGCAGTCATTACCGAAAGCCCCTCGGTATCCATAACCAGAAGCCAGCTTGGAATCCTGCTTGATTCTATTTCCCCGGAGACAAGAAAGTAGGTCAGCGAGAAATTAGTCGTAATGAGCACCGGAGAAT
>CAZBAN010000002.1:38627-66299 GCA_964489895.1 uncultured Dehalococcoidales bacterium | reverse complement strand
GAATCTGTCCAGTATCGAATAATCTCGCGGCACTGAGTTCATATTTTACTCTCCTGTCTTCATTTATACCCGTTCGGTCGTGTTGTTCTTTCTCTTTGAAATCAGAATCAAAGAAATATTAAGCAAAACTCGGGAGTTTTAGAATTGAGGTGATCTATTCAGAATAAACTAAGTAGATAGTTTAACACTAAAGGGGTCTTGATTGAAATGTATTGATTCTTTTAATAAGTTCTGAAAGATATCCCAAAGATTCGTTTAGTCCAGGGAAGTAATCTTCTGGGTGTGCGCACTCATTTCTACGATTTAACAAACCATGGAGAGCTTTTTGTTCTGTTCTACTCAGATATTTCATTTCTTTTGCAGCTTCTATTACATGATAGTCTGATTGCTCTCTCAAGTCCCCTATATCTGATAATCTCCAATTCTGCCTTACTAATTGTAGTTTGATGAAACCATCTTCTGATAGTTTCTCATGAAAATAATCAATAAACGCTGCCCATGCCATAACATGGGCAGCTCTGTATAATCCATTTTCTATGCATCTAATAGATTGTCTGAATAAGTCATCTTGTTTGATAGATAGATTAGATAATTGTTTATAACTCTCTTCAATAGTTACTACTCTAGCAGATGATGACTCTACAGTTTTCAATATTGTATTAGACACTTTATTAAAATTTAATACATTTGTAATAATATCGTTTATATTCAATCAGCGTTATCCAATAAATACCTTTTCATTGCCATGAATATTTTTTCGTATACTTCGGAGTTTGTGGTTTCTGGTAATGTTAGCTGTACATTAATTGCGACTGATTGTATACCTTGAACTCTTGATGGTAATGGAGTTTTTGTTGCGGTTATACCTGCAGGTGATTCAGGGGCTTCTTCAACAGTAATATCAAATGATGCTTCTGCAACTAGAGCTCTGAATGTAGCTACCATCGCATCAATAACCCTTTTCCCAGAAGAAGTATGTGAAGCAAAGAAATTGTTAAGAGCTTCAAGGTCTTTCTGATTAGCGTCAGGATATAGTGCAAATAGTTCCTTATATGCTGATTTCACAGATTCACCTAGAACCGTTTTTGAAATTGATTTATCTCGATATTTTGTATATATATTTGTTGGTTTAGCATTTGAGTCTAAAAAATTAATAAACTTGAGTACTCCAACAAGCCTTCGGTCATTTGATGATTTGTATCCAACTTGCTGTAGGTATTCATATGATACTTTCGTAGGTATACCAGCGTTTTGAACGTGTTTAAGAAAAGTCTTAATTTTTCCAGTACTCGTTATGTATGGATAATCCATAATTTATCTACCTCCAAACGGTATTATTTATATCTCTTTATCTAGTAAATAACAGCTAAATTAGCAATTACTAGTGTACTTCACCTCAATGTTGTTATTTTTTTATACAATCGAAAAGAGAAATGTTAATATATTTTCACGTAATGGTGCTAAATTTTAATATTAAAAAATGGTAATGTCAATCACTTAGAAGGAGTGGGCTGGGGCATGGGGATTAGCTGGTGGGTATTACTTGTCTCCCAGGACCGATAATACCAGAAGTCCGGGACCGGTGTGGGTGCCGATTACCGGGGTTGCTTTTGAACGGAATATTCGTTCTCTGGGAAATATAGAACCCAGCCGTTCAATCAGTATTTCCGCCTCATCAACAGCGGTTGCGTATTCCACAGCTATCTCCTCGATTTTGGAATAGCTACTGGCATAATTAAATAAGCTCTCCAGGGCTTTAACCCGGGAACGCTCTCTTGAAATCGGCACCACTTCGCCGTCCTGCAGCCCGATTATGGGATTTATTTTAAGGATTGACCCTAATAAAGACTGGGCTTTGCCAATACGGCCACCCCGCTTGAGATATTCCAAGGTATCAAAAGTGGCGCGCATTTCTACACGCGGGATGTTGCGGTATACATCATCTCTAACTTCGTTAAAACCAGCTCCCGTTTGAGCCAGTCTGGCAGCGGTGATTACTAACAAACCCAGCGCCATCGCCGCTGATTTCGTATCTATGACCTCTACCCTGCACTGCTTTTTCATGAGTCCTACACTCTGCACCGCTACGTCGTAGGTACCACTCAGTTTGGAGGTAAGGGACAGCACCAGAATTTCCTTCGTTTCTTCTGCCAGTTTATCGTATACCTCGGCAAAAGCGCCCGGGGACGGCACTGATGACACCGGTAAAGCCTCGCTATGTGTTATTCTCTCGAAAAATTCATCAGCAGTCAGGTCAATACCATCAAGGTATACTTCGGTACCAAAGCGAACATGCAGAGGAACTACAGTTATCCCCAGCTCTTCAACGATATGAGGTGGAATGTCGGAAACGCTATCGGTAACAATTTTTACTGTCATTAGAAATTAATCCTGAATATGAAATTCGATTTCAGTTCTTGAGTGTAATTCACTAAGGAAGGAATGTCAATACTTAAAGAGTGAGATGGCTGGATGATAGAGAGAACTTAGAACCAGAGTATTGCCACTTTGCCAGTATGTATTATGCGGTCATTGAAGTGTGGTAATATGAGTGTAAAAAAATGGTGCCCCCAAGCGAATTCGAATCGCTGTCTACACCTTGAAAGGGTGTCATCCTAGGCCTCTAGACGATGGGGGCACGCCAGTAAAGTATAGCAGACGGACAGTCCAGCAGGCAATGTCGGTGAGTAATACAGCCACCAAAGGCAAGCAAGCCGGAGCGGCGGACAGGGGTAAGTGGGGGAGAAGGCTTATCTCCCTGTCAACGATACTCCTGGTGATAGCCATTACCGTGGCTTTGTTTATATACCGGGAACGGGTGGCTGAGTTAAGAGGTTACGGCTACCTCGGCGCTTTTCTTATCAGCCTGGTTGCCAATGCCACCATAATCCTGCCCATGCCGGGACTGCTGATACTCATCGCCCTCGGCGCCGCCCTGAATCCGTTTCTGGTGGCGGTTGCCGGTGCTGCGGGAGGGACTCTGGGCGAGATTACCGGATACGCGCTTGGCCGGAGCGGACGGGGGATTACCAGCGAGAATAAGTGGTATATAAGGATAGAAGGCTGGATGAAGAAAAAGAGGGGTTTTCTGGTCATTTTCCTCTTTGCTCTGCTTCCCGTTCTGCCCCTCGACGTTGCCGGTCTGGTAGCCGGTGTTTCCCGTTACTCCATATGGAAATTTTTTGTTGCCTGCTTCCTGGGTAAGCTTATCCTGTATTTCGTTATTATACAGACCGGTTACTGGGGCTGGGATGCCTTATTACGCTTCTTCACCTAGACTTTGCCAGAAGCAGCAAACCAATACTGAATAGTACCGTAAATATACAGGCTTGGCTTGATTTTAGTATCAATATGAAGTATACTCGCCTTCGATGAGGTCTGATATCAGGTGGCATGGCGCGGGTATTCACTGAAAACCGGGGGTGAAGAATGAGAATCTTGGGTATTGACCCGGGAACGGTTTCCTTCGACCTCTGTCTGCTCGAAGACAGCGATATAACGTATGAAGACAGCATACCCGCTACCGCGGTGGCGGAACAGCCGGAAGAATTTGCCCGGAAATGCCTCGATTTGAAACTCGACGTAATGATAGCTCCATCCGGGATGGGGCTCAATAACCGCAGGCTGACCGAGCTGACAGAAAGGGAAATGTTCGAGCTTACGCTGGTCAGAGAGGGCGAACAAGTACCGGTACTAGACGGAATGAAAAGGTTCCTGGCCATAATGCGCGATACTGGTCTGGAGATTTTTTTCCTGCCGGGAATTATCCAGCTTCCCACCGTTCCCCGGTGGCGGAAGTACAACAAGATTGACATGGGTACGGCGGACAAGATGTGCATCGGCGCCCTCTCCGTGGAAATGGTCTCCCGTAAAAAGGAGACGGGTTATTCCGGTGTCAGCCATCTCGTTGTCGAACTCGGCGGCGGATACAACTCCCTCATTGCCATAGAGAACGGCAGGATAATCAACGGTATCGGCGGCACCCTGTTTCCGGGACCCGGTTTTATGAACGCCGGTGCCATGGACGGGGAGGTTGCCTACCTGCTGAGAGGGTTTGAAAAAGCTCTTCTCTTCGAGGGGGGTGTCGGCTATCTGATTGATTCCGGCAGCCTGAAGATAGAAGATTTTACCCGTGAATCGTATCCGGACGCCTTCGATACCTTCCTGGAGGGTATCCTGTTTGCCGTGTGCAGCCAGCGTGCCGTGGTGCAGACCAATGAGGTTTATCTTTCCGGTCGGCTGACCAGGTATGATAATGTGTATCTGCCGGTAAAAAACAGCCTGGAGGAACTGGGATACTCGGTTAACCCGCTGCCCAGGCTCTCAGACAAAACCAAGGAAGCCGCCCAGGGATACGCTATCGTCGGTAACGGACTGTACGGGGGTTCATATGAGCCTCTGGTGAAGCATATGGAAATAGATAAGTCTGAAGGCTCTGTAATAGATTACGTGTACTGGAAGGAGAGAATGTGACTGGCCCGATTTATGTGGACTGGGTAATTACCAGCAGATGTAACCTGCACTGCAAGCATTGCGTGGGTATGGAAGCGGGTGAACTTACCCATGACGAGGCGATTAAGATAGCCAACGAAATTATTGACCTGTCGCCGCAGTGGGTGATACTGGAAGGCGGCGAACCGCTGATGCGACCCGACTTCTTCGAGCTAGGAAGGCTGTTTCAGAAAGCGGGGATAGATGTCTACCCGATAACCAATGGCAACGCCTTCACCGAGGAAAGGTTGCGGGAACTGGCATCTTTCTCCCCCAAGGTACTTTTCGGCATCGACGGGGCGGATGCAGAGGTGTATGAGTACACAAAAACGGGAGCCAGCTTCGATACCGTTAAAGAATGGGCGGAGAGATGCGCGTCTCTGGGGATTTTCCATGGCATAACCTGTGTTCTATCAAAGCTCAATATCGGGCAAATAAGGGAGCTTATACGCCTGATTGAGGACCTTGGTGGTAAGAGGATTATCTTTATACCGCTAAAACCTTTCGGTGAAGATGATATATCCAGGTCCTATTATGAGGAGAATGCGCTTACTCCCGAGCAGCAGGAGGAAGCTGTAAAGGAAATTTACGGCTGTGAGACCACGCTGGATATATTTTATGATGAGCCTTTCCTCTGGAACCTCGTCGCCAAGCACGGTCTATCTCTCAGCAGTGCCGATAGCGGAATCACTATACCGGAGATTCAGGGGTGTGCTGCTTCCTATTCCCTGTATATCCAGTCCGGCGGAAGTGTCAGGCCATGTATGTTCTCCCCGGATGAACTGACTTTCGGTAACGCCGCAAAGGAGCCCCTGGGGGATATCTGGTTGAGGATGAGCCAGAGCGATATCCTGACCAAATGGGCGGATAGGAGTGAGAGAGAGGGTGCCTGCGGGGAATGTGAGCAGTTCGATACCTGCCGGGGTTGTCTGTCCCGTACCACCAGGCTTATGGGGGACCCGCTGAAATCGGACCCGTGCTGTCCGTTTGCCGCCAGGCTTGCATCAAAAAATATATAGTCGTACTGCCTGGCTTACCAGAAATCGATCAGTGTGGTGTTTTCCCGTGCCTGAATAGCCTGTCTGATTCCGGCTCTTTCTTTATTGTCCCGTACCGGTTCCACTTCCGATACCGGCAAACCGTCTTCGTTTTTAGTGTTCTGCCAGTTAACAATGTAACCGGGCACGAGCGTGTAGGTCCAGTCTGTACTGATGCTGCAGCAGGACGATTCAAGTACTACCTGACCGATTATATACAGGACTTCTCTGCCGTTATATTCCAGCCTTACTTCCTGCTGCGGGGTATAAAAACCGGCTATACCGAATACAACGTCCTTGCCCGGTTCAAGATGGGTATACCTGGTGGTCTTGGATGCAATTACCACGGGGAACTCTACTCCTTGGCAGTCACAGGCTTAATTGACAGCTACAACCTCTTTGACTTCAGGGATTTCCTGCTTGAGTAGCTTTTCAATCCCCATTTTCAGTGTAAGGCTTGCCATGGCGCAGCCGTCACAGGCACCGGTCAGCTTGACCTGAACGGTACCGTCATCGTCAACGTTTACCAGTTCCACATCACCGCCGTCGCGTACCAGCATCGGTCTTATCAATGCCAGTATTTCTTCCACTTTCTCTCGCATCGGGGTTTCCTCCTCACGTTCCAATAAAATTTGTCCTCCATTTCCAGCTTAACACAGTGGGGAATGGATGGTCAATTTGAACCTTTTCAGGTTATGCTTACAAATATCAACTGAAACAGAACGATACTAGCCTCCTGACTATTTTGATAATAATCAGCCTGCTGTGATATTATGTTATATAATCAACAAAATAAGGGCAGGCGGATGAATTCGGCACGAAGGGTAGTTTGGGGAACACTCGCCCTGGTCGCTACAATCGTCATAGGCACCATCGGCTATATCGTTATCGAAGACTGGTCATTTCTCGATTCCGTTTTCATGACCATAACGACCATAACCACCGTGGGCTACAACGAGGTTCATCCGCTATCCACCGCCGGGAGGATTTTCAGTATCTTCTTAATCCTCGGCGGTATGGGCGGGGCATTTTACGCCCTTACCGGAGTCATAGAATACATTGTGGAAGGCAACATTGGAGCCAAATGGGGGAGGAGAAGAATGGAAAATAAGATTTCTCAACTGAAAGGACATTTCATTCTCTGCGGCTTTGGCAGGGTCGGAGAGGAAATCGCCAATATTTTCAAAGAAGAAGAAGTGCCGTTCGTGGTGATAGATAACAGACCGGAATGCGCCGCCCGGGCGGAACAGGCGGGATACCTCTGTGTGGAGGGCGATGCCACCAGCGATGAGGTGTTGAAAGAAGCCGGTATTGAAAACGCTCACGGACTGGTAGTTGCGCTCGGCTCCGATGTCGATAATACCTATATTACGTTATCAGCCCGGGGGCTTTACCCTGAGTTGTTTATCACGGCGCGGGCTTCAGACTCAAAGGTCGAGGCGAAGCTTAAGGGGATAGGTGCCAACCGTATCGTGTCACCGAACAGTATCGGCGCTCGCCGCATGGCTATGCTTGCCCTGAGACCGATGGTGGTCGACTTTCTGGACACGATAAGCCGCCGCCGCGGTCCCGAAATTCAGATGGAAAACGTGGCTATAACCGGAGGTTCTTCACTGGATGGTCAAACCGTGGACGATATCCGCCATTGCTCCAAAGCCACTATACTGGCGATAAATAAAAAAACCGGCAGGCTTCTATCGAACCCGTCAGGGGAAGAATCGGTTTCGGCTGGAGACAGCCTTATTGTCATGGGCACAAGCGAACAGCTTTCTTCACTGGAAGCCATTTGTGGCGGAGCCAATCCCGACTAGTAAAACCAGAGAAGGTGATATAAATGAAAAGATCAGTTTTCGTTGACGGTCAGCACGGCACAACCGGCTTGAAAATCCGCCAGCGCCTGTCCGGCCGAGACGATATTGAAATAATAGAAATCGCAGAGTCCAGACGCAAGGACCCTGCCGCCCGCGAAAAGCTAATTAACGAAGTGGACATCGTTTTTCTCTGCCTTCCCGATAACGCCGCTCGCGAGTCCGTCAACCTGATAAAAAATTCTTCCGTCTGCGTTATCGACGGCTCTACAGCACACCGGACTGCTGACGGCTGGACTTACGGTCTACCGGAGTTGAAAAAGGGCCAGCGCGACCTGATTAAAGCATCAAAGAGAATCACCGTCCCCGGCTGCCACGCCACCGGTTTTATCCTGATGCTTTATCCGCTGGTGGCTCAGGGCATCGTGGCGCCGGATTACCCCATTACCACTCACGCCGTGGCGGGTTATAGCGGCGGCGGCAGGTCAATGGTTGCTGATTATGAGACAAAGAACGCGCCCGACTATATTAAGGAACCACGCCCGTATGCGCTCACGCTTGAGCATAAGCATCTCCCGGAAATGACTAAATACACCGGGCTGACCCAGCCGCCCGTTTTCGCCCCAACCGTGGTCAACGTGTATAGCAGCGAAATTATCTCTATCCCGCTCGTGGCGAGCCATTTGAAAAAGAGGCTTTCCGCTGAAGACATCAGAAAAGTCCTGGCGGACTATTACGCCGGGGAGCAGTTTATAAAAATCGTGCCTTACCCGGCTGACAGCTACCTTAAAAACGGCTTCCTGACCTTCACCGACTGCAATGATACGAACGACCTGGAAATTTTCGTCTTCGGCAACGATGACCGGATACTGCTGTCTGCCCGGTATGATAATCTGGGCAAGGGAGCCTCCGGCGCCGCTGTCCAGAACATGAACATCATTCTCGGCTTGCCTGAAGAAACTGGACTCGTATAAACGGAAGTCTTTACGTAAAACCTGTAATAAACTACCTGTTAGCGGAAATTTATTGGTATTCTGTTTCAGTTGATATTTGTACGAATTTAATGGGTCTGTTTTCTTCTGGTAGTTTGTTTGTGCCTCACCCCTTGCCCCCTCTCTTAAAACTTACCCCCTCTCATCCCGATGAAATCGGGAAGAGGGGGATACAGGGGGTGAGTATTTCATTCAGCCGAAACAAAACAGAACACTTACCCGCTTTTGTTTGCTGGCAGACTGTTAAGGGTGATATAATTGGTAGCAATAATTAGTGAGGGAGCGGGGGGACAAAGTCCGCTGCGGCGGACTGCGCCTCCCCTTTCATTTGGAGAGGTTGGGATAGAGGGGGTGAGGCTGATGGATAGTCATTATCAGCAGGCTCTGGACTATATCTACAGTTTTATTGACTATGAGGCAGAGCCCCGACCCCGCGACGCAGTTCACTACGACCTCAGGCGTATGGATGAACTTCTAGCCAGGTTAGGTAATCCACACCTGAAGACCAGAACGGTTCATATCGCCGGAACCAAGGGGAAGGGCAGCGTTGCGGCTATGATGACATCCGTTCTCACTGAGTCCGGTTATGTTACCGGTCTTTACACATCGCCGCATCTGCACACCTTTAATGAGCGTATCAGGGTTGACGGTAATCTAATCTCCGATGCGGAAATTGTGACTCTGGTGGATAAGCTTAGACCCGAGGTCGAGGCGGTAAACGAGAGGGCAGCCTATGGTGAGTTGACAACCTTCGAACTGATTACTGCTCTGGGTTTTATGTTCTTTAACATGAAAAAGGTGGATTTTCAGGTTATTGAAGTCGGACTGGGAGGCAGGCTTGATGCCACCAATGTTGTGCAGCCTGAAATAAGTGTCATTACCACAATCGGGTTCGACCATACAGAGGTACTGGGCAATACGCTTACAGAAATCGCCACCGAGAAAGCCGGCATCATTAAGCCCGCTGTCACCGTGGTGTCCTCTTCCCAGGTTGAAGAGGCTGATAGGGTAATCGAGGAAGTCTGCCTTGCTCGTGAGGCGGAGCTGATAAAGGCAGGTCGGGATGTAGCCTGGCAGGGCTTAAAGCATGACCATAAAGGGCAATCGTTCAGAGTGAAAGGAAGGCTGGACAGCTATGAATTATCGATGCCACTCCTGGGTGACCACCAGTTGAATAATGCCGCCACGGCGGTGGCTGCCCTGGAAGTGCTGACCGAGAAAGGATACAACATCACCAGTGATAGTATTGCCAGAGGGCTGGCGCGGGTAAACTGGCCGGGTCGACTGCAGGTTATGAGCCTTCATCCCCTTGTGGTGGTTGATGGCGCTCACACTCCGGACTCGGCAAGAAAGCTAAGGGAATCGCTTGAAAGGTATTTCGATTTCGACCAGGCTATCCTGGTTATCGGGACTTCGGCTGATAAGGACATACCCGGAATTCTCGCCGAACTGGTGCCATTGTTCAGGAGAGTAATAGCCACCCGCTCTACCCATCCCCGGTCCATGCCAACGGAACCTTTCATGATTGAGCTTGGACGGCGGGGGGTAGAAGCTCAGGAAGTTGAAGATATCTCAGACGCCCTGCCTCTGGCGCTGTCTATGGCTGGAGAGAACGACCTCATTTGCGTTACCGGGTCACTGTTCGTGGTTGCCGGAGCTATCGAGGAATCGGAGAAACTCGGTCTGACGACGTAACCTTCAGGGAGGAATAAATATAATAATTGGATGATTCGGTTAGTCCGGCAGAAGAAGAGACCAGGTACACCAGAGACTGGACAAAAGGCAGTGTGATAGGCAACCTCTGGTTTTTATCCTGGCCGCTAATGATAGGCCAGAGTCTCAACCAGATAGGGCCTACAATCGACATGATATGGGTTGGCAGGCTGGGAGCGGCTGCCATTGCCGGAGTCGGAGTTGGCGGTATGGCTGTCATGATGCTGAACGCGGTAATGATGGCTCTCAGCATGGGGTCAAGGGCAATAATTGCCCGTTTTATTGGCGCCGGCGATAGACCGGGCGCGATTCACGCGGCGAGACAGGCGTATATTGTAAGCATTATCTTCGCCCTGATTATGGTACCGGTGGGCATATTCCTTTCCAGGTCGGTAATGGAGCTCTTCGGGGTCGAGCCCGATGTCGTCGCCGAGGGTGCAGCGTACCTGCAGATACTGCTTGTCGGCTCGGCGGCTATGGTCCTGTGGACGATAACCGAGAGTGTTATGCAGGCCTCGGGCGACAGCGTACACCCGATGAGGATTGCCGTTTTTTTCAGGATTCTCCATATTGGTCTTTGCCCGATGCTTATATTCGGCTGGTGGGTTTTCCCGGAAATGGGTGTCAGGGGAGCAGCCCTGACCAATATAGTTACTCAGGGGCTGGGTCTGGGCATTGGACTATGGATACTATTTAGCGGGAGGACTCGTCTCCGTTTGTCGTTGAGAGAATTACGTATCGACCTCTCCATGGTATGGCGTATCGTGAGGATTGGAATCCCCGCTGTTATCAGTGGTATGCAGAGGAGTTTAGGCGATATTATCATAATGTGGTTAATCGTGCCTTTCGGTACTTTTGCCGTTGCGGCACATACGATAAGCATGAGGGTGATGATGTTTGCCATGATGCCGGCGATGGGATTCGGGACAGGTGCCGGCGTACTGGCGGGGCAAAACCTGGGGGCGGATAAGCCCGAACGGGCGGAGAGAAGCGGCTGGATAGCAGCGGGAGCTGTCGAGGTCTGGTTCATATGCTTTGCTGTCATAATTCTGGTATTTGCGGAAGAGTTTATCGAAATCTTCGGGCCGGAGCCCGGCGTGGTTGCACTGGGAGCTGATTTCCTGAGAATAGCTACAGCCGGCTTCCTGTTTTTCGGGCTTGAACCCACAATGTTTTCCGTACTGTCCAGCGTGGGCGATACCGTGCCGCCGATGGTGGTAACCGTGTTGAATTTCTGGGTATTGCAGATTCCTCTCGCGTACTTCCTCTCACAGTTCGCGGGTTTCGGGGTATATGGAGTAAGATGGGGAATGGTTGCCGGTATGGTCGGGGCTGCGGTCGCTATGACGATATATTTCAAGACTGGCCGGTGGAAGCGTAAGAAAGTGTAGTGACCACCCTTCTTTCCACTTGTTTAGTGGCGTTTACTTGTCTGCAGAACGATTTGTTCGCATGTTTTCGTTTGAAAGGAGCTACCTCTGAAAAGCACCGGAGAGAATGAATATAACGATATAAGAAGCCTTCAATATAGCGGTGGCAGGTTTGACAGGGACTGGACACAGGGTGGCATAATGCGGAACCTATTATCCCTGTCCTGGCCCATGGTCGTGACTAATACCCTGATGATGCTTGGCCCTACCATTGACATGATATGGGTAGGAAGGCTGGGTTCTGCCTCCATTGCCGGAGTGGGCGTCGCCGGCATGGCTGTTATGCTGCTGAACTCGATGATGATGGGACTGGCGCAGGGTATGCGTGCCGTTGTTGCCCGTTTTGTAGGGGCCGGTAATAATCCAGGTGCCAGTCATGCCGCGCAGCAGGCTTTTGCCATCTGTGCTACCTTCTCGATAATTATGGCGGTAATCGGTATTTTCCTTGCCGAGCCGATTTTAATACTGCTGGGTCTGGAGGCTGATGTTGTCTCAGAAGGGGCGGCATACATGCGTATACTGTTCGTCGGCTCGGTAGCCATGTCTTTCCGTATGCTGATTGAGAGTATTATGCAGGCTTCAGGCGATACCGTAAGCCCGATGAAGATAACGATAGGGTATCGAATGTTCCACGTTATACTTTGCCCGTTCCTCATCTTCGGCTGGTGGATATTTCCTGCTCTGGGTGTCAGCGGAGCGGCTCTGACAAACGTGATTTCTCAGAGTCTGGGTACGGTTATCGGATTCTGGTTTCTTTTCTCCGGGCGTACCCGTCTGCGTCTAACCTTGAAGAACTTTAGTCTTGACTTCTCAATGATATGGCGCATAGTACGGATAGGGTTTCCTGCTCTTGTTTCCGGGGTGCAGAGGAATGCCAGCCAGTTAATATTGATGTGGTTTATGGTCCCGTTCGGTACGTTGGCGGTAGCATCGCACACGTTAAACCAGCGGATAGAGATGATATTGTTTATGCCGGCAATGGCGTTCGGCATGGCGAGTGGCGTGCTGACGGGGCAGAACCTGGGAGCGGAAAAACCGGAGCGAGCAGAGAAAAGCGCCTGGCTGGCAGTGGTTCTGGTGGAGGGGTTAATGATAGTCGCCTCAGTAGCAATTCTGATTGGGGCGGAAAACATAGTACGGATATTCAATAACGAGCCTGGTCTGGTGGATACGGCAGCTTCATTCTTGAGGATAGCGGTAACCGGTTACATTGTACTAGGCTTTGTTGCAGTGCTGATGAATGCTCTGTCCGGCGCCGGAGATACCCTGCCACCGATGGTTGTCGGTCTGGCAACGGTATGCCTGATTACGCTGCCTCTGGCTTATTTATTGCCCAGGTTCACTACCCTCGGTTTGTACGGAGTGCGCTGGGCGATGGTGGCTGACCTGCTCATCCCGGCAATCTTCTTTACGATATATTTTAGAATGGGTAAGTGGAAGTACAAGTACGTGTAATATCCGTAGTATATTTAGAGTGTAGCCATAAGGAAGGAACGACCGAACAGGATGGACGGTAGGACTGATGAAGTCCGTATCGGAGGCAGGACTTTTGACAGGGACTGGACGCAGGGCAGCATACTGAAGAGCCTTTTGTCTCTGTCATGGCCCATGGTCATTACCAATACCCTGATGATGCTTGGTCCCACCATTGACATGGTATGGGTGGGCAGGCTTGGTTCAGCGTCCATTGCCGGGGTTGGTGTTTCCGGTATGGCTGTCCAGCTGGCGAGCGGAGCGATGATGGGACTGGCTCAGGGTATGCGGGCATTGGTCGCTCGCTTCATCGGAGCGGGGGATATAGCCGGAGCCAATCACGCAGCGAGACAGGGTTTCACGATTAGTGCCTCTTTTGCCGTGGTTATGGCGCTGATTGGTATCTTCCTGGCTGAGAAAATTTTAATAGCTTTCGGACTGGAGCCGGATGTGGTTGCCGAAGGAGCGGCATACATGCGTATTCTGTTCGTCGGCATGATTGCGATGTCCTTACGGATGATGGCGGAGGGTATCATGCAGGCTTCAGGCGATACCTTGAGCCCGATGAAAATAACCATCGGATACAGGATTTTTCACATAGCGCTGTGTCCTTTCCTTGTTTTCGGATTATGGATATTTCCTCAGCTAGGCGTTAGAGGAGCGGCAATAACCAATGTTGTATCGCAGAGTATAGGGACGATAATCTGTCTGTGGGTCCTCTTCAGCGGGAGAACCCGGATAAAGCTCAATATGAAGAACTTCCGTATCGACCCTAATATGATATGGCGTATCTTCAGAATCGGTTTTCCTGCTCTTGTCTCCGGTATCCAGAGGACTTTCAGCAATTTCTTCCTGATGTATCTGGTGGTACCTTTCGGTACTATAGCGGTTGCAGCCCATACCATAAACCAGAGGGTTGAGATGGTAATCATGATGCCGGCAATGGCATTCGGCATGGCAAGCGGTGTGCTGGCGGGGCAAAATCTGGGGGCGGATAAGCCGGAACGGGCGGAGAAGAGTGCCTGGCTGGCGGTGGGTATGGTGGAAGTCTGGGCGGTAATTGCATCGATAGTGATACTTTTTGCGGCTGAGAATGTGGTTCGCATTTTTAACTCCGAGCCTGATATGGTGGAGATGGCAGCCAGGTTTTTAATAATAGCCGTTGCCGGTTATATTGTGCTTGGTTTCCAGGCGGGGACGATGAACGCTCTGTCAGGTGCCGGGGATACCGTGCCGCCGATGATTGCCAGCATCCTTACCGTCTGGCTGGTCACGTTACCTCTGGCATACTTCCTGCCCAAGTATACCTCTCTTGGCGTTTATGGAATACGATGGGCAATGGTGGCAGGTATGGTTGTACCGTCGGTCGCCCTGACGATTTATTTCAAGATGGGCAGATGGAAGCGTAAGAAGGTATAGAGGGTACGGGTTTTAACACGTGTACAGAATCTGTACAGGGGCATTCGAGAGATATCGAAGGTACCTCTGAAGTGATAAGAGCCTTGTTCCAGCTTATGGAACGAGGTCGAACTGCGTAGTCAGAGCCTCTTCGGGAAGCATTTCGCTCAGGATTTTTTCCAAAGCCATGGTATGGCTGCATGTCTCCCATGTCGAGAAGAAGTGACAGGTGCAATGCCATTTACCGTCATGGTAGCTGACATCATAGCTGTCGTTATCCCCGCGGAATTTTACCGAAAATTCGGAGAAGGTAATCCGGTCTTTCTCCTGAGCGTAGCGTTTGGCTTTTTCAATTTTACCGATCAGGCTTGACTGCATGAATATACCTCCTTAACTATAAAAGCACTGGCTCAAAAAGCCCAGTGCTTCACGTTTCCTGCTAATAATAATCCAGCTATTATCGACACTTTATCTACTTCCCATCTTACTTTACCTGCAATATCAATTTTACTCCTGTTTACCCCAAAAGTCCAGAAAAAGCAATGGTACTTTACGGTCATATTTGGTTATATTTTAGACCTTACCGCCTAGTACTCTCCACCTTTAACGATTGTCCCTTTACGGCCGTTACGTTAGAATGGGATATACCGTGGAGAGTGAGTATTGAAAGTATTATTGCAGAGGGTTACCGGAGGTTCGGTCAGTATCGACGGTGAGGTGGTGGGGAAGATAGGGCAGGGGCTGGTGGCTTTTGTCGGCGTGGCTGATGGCGATACCGAGAAGGATATAGAATACCTGGTGCCGAAAATGACCGGTCTGCGTATTTTCTCCGACGAAGAGGGGCGGTTCAACCTTTCGGTTATGGATATCGGGGGAGAGCTGCTGCTGGTCAGCCAGTTTACACTTCTTGCCGATACCAGGAAGGGACGGCGTCCCGGTTTTTCCAGAGCGGCGCCGCCCGAGCAGGCTAAAAAACTGTTCGAGCAGTTCGTGGAACGTTCCCGTGACACCGGACTTAAGGTGGAAACAGGGCGTTTTCAGGAGTATATGCAGATAGAAATCCACAACGACGGTCCGGTAACGATAATGCTGGACAGCCGGGATAAATTTTAACGCTGAACCGCCAATAAAGAGGTTATTATTATCCTTTTTGCCCTCTGGTTGCTAGTTCTAACCTCACCCCTAACC
This sequence comes from uncultured Dehalococcoidales bacterium, assembly GCA_964489895.1. Taxonomy (GTDB): domain Bacteria; phylum Chloroflexota; class Dehalococcoidia; order Dehalococcoidales; family UBA2162; genus MGML01. The sequence continues at coordinate 50,769 of CAZBAN010000002.1, read as the reverse complement.
CTTCAGGGTGAACCCTCAGGATGAACCCCTCTCCAGCCAGAACCGTTGTATGGAAAAGAGGAGTTCTCCTGGCTGGAGAGGGGAGTAATAGAGAGAGTCCCGATGCATCGGGACTCTCATAACACTCTCCCCCTCTTCCCGATTTCATCGGGATGAGAGGGGGATACAGGGGGTGAGTATTTTTTAACCTAATTCAAATATAAACAAATATTATCTCTTATTGCATGGTGTTGCATTTATACTGGTACTGTGGTATAGTCAGGACAGTTTGTAACTGAGGGTAGAGAAATGCAGCAGCCCAGGGACATAGCCAGAGAGCTGAGCCGGCGGGGTTACAGGCTGACGCCGCAGCGGACGATGATACTCTCGATTATCGAGGATAGCGATACCCACATTAACGCCGAAGAAATATATGCCCAGGTAGTAGCCAGATACCCGAAGGTCAATATCTCTACCGTATACCGCACTCTGGAGTTGCTCAAGCAGCTCGGCATGATATATGAGATAGACCTGGGGGGAGGTCGTGTCGGTTATCACCCCGAAGACAAGGGACACCACCATCACCTGATATGCCGGAAGTGCGGTGCTGTAATAGACATTAACGAATCAGCACTATTCTCGGTTAAGGCTATCCTGCTTCAGGCGTTCAACTTCAACGCCGACTTAAAGCACCTTGCCATATACGGTCTCTGTGAAAAGTGCAATAAAGAATGATTTTTTATCTGGGTTATTGCAACTGGTTGCAATAATAGAGGAATTTTTGGGATTTCAGGAGGTAATATGGGTACTGAAGAAGTAAAAAAGCTCGGGACTCTGCTGAATTACTGGATAGAGCATAGTAAGGAACACGGTCAGGAATTCAAAGAGTGGGCGGAAAAGATGGAAGGCACGGATGAAGCGGAAATCGCCGCGGAGCTGCTGAAAGCAGCCGATGAGATGGATAAGGCAACCGAATACCTGCAGAGGGCGCGTGAAAAACTTACAGAAAAGGAGAACTAAATGTGTCTATCTAAAGCATATATAGAAAAAAACGGTGACAGGCAACTTCTTCTTGAAGAAGTCGCTGCGGTCACATTTGATAATGACAAGCTTACCTTAAGAACATTATTCGGCGAGCAAAAAGAGGTAAGGGCGGGTATCAAAGAGATTGATTTTATGACCCACAACATCATTCTGAAAGAACTGAAATAATAAAACCTGCCGGTAGAAAAACAAATTTATATATAAAAACGGAGGATACCTTTGAAAATTAAACTACTCGCTGTTGTCTTTGTTCTGGCACTTCTCGTTAGCAGTGCGTTTTTTAGCGGTTGTGCGGAGTCCGAAACTTCCCGTCTGAAGGTCGTTACCACGACATCTCTGCTGTCTCAGATAGTGGAGCGTGTGGCGGGAGACATGGTTGATGTGATCAATATCATACCTCCTTCGCAGTGTCCGGGGCATTTCGATGTCAAGCCCGGCGATATTCAGACTCTGTCCGACGCCGAACTTTTCCTGATGCACGGCTGGCAGGGTGAGATGTTCACTGAAGAGCTGATTGCCTCAGCCAACAATCCTGACCTTACTGCGGTCAAGATTGATGTTGCAGTTGGTGACAACGATAACTGGATGACGCCGGAAGTCCAGAAGGCGGCGGTGGACAGTATCGTTGCCGCTTTATCACAGGTAGACAGTGAAAACAGCGCTGCTTATGAAAAAGCAGCGGGAGATTACAAAGCCGTGGTGGAGGCAAAGGGCAAAGAGATAGAAAACAAGATTGCCGGAGAAGACTTCGGCAGTATCAACGTGATGTGCAACGAGCAGTTGACAGGGCTTGTCCAGTGGATGGGACTCAATATAGTCTCCACTTACGGCAGACCGGACTCACTCACTCCGCAGGTGGTCAAGGACCTGGTGGATACGGCAAGGGCGGAAGGAGTGGTCCTGTTTATCGATAATCTCCAGAGCGGAGCGGAAGCCGCAGTGCAGATGGCGGAAGAAGTCGGCTGTGAAAGGATAACATTCACCAACTTCCCCGGCGGCTACGACGGTACCGAGACCTGGGAGAAAGCTATTGATTATGATATCAACCTGGTGCTGGAGGCAATATCCGAGTAACGGCTCTCGTGAGATAGAATAAAGGCTGTGGATATGGCGGAAACGGTAATAAAAATTGAGAATGCCGTGGTCTCCTACCGTGAGGATGTTGCCCTCAGGGGAGTCTCGATAGAGATAAAGTCCGGCGAGTTCGTCGGCATTATCGGGCCTAACGGAGCCGGGAAGACCACGCTTCTGACGGTGGTGAACGGACTGGGTAAGCTGCTCAGCGGTAAAGTAACGGTGTTAAGCGACGCTATTACCCCGGGCAACGGCCATTCGCTGAGGAAGAAGGTCGGCTACGTAGCCCAGGTAGAGAACATCGATCCGCGGATGCCGATGTATGTCCGTGAAGTGGCGATGATAGGAAGATACGGGGTCCTGGGCTTGCTTAGAAGGCCGGGCAAGAACGACTGGAAAATCGTGGACGAGATGCTGGAGCTGGTGGGAATGACTCACCTGGCTGACCGGCCTATTGGTCACCTGTCCGGCGGCGAGCAGCAGCGGGTTGCTATCGCCAGGTGCCTGGCACAGGAGCCGGAGCTGTTTCTGCTTGATGAACCGACCGCTTCTCTGGACTGGAAGGCTCAGACAGAGATACTTGAGCTGGTGAAGCAGATTCACGATGCCCGTAATCTTACCACCCTGTTCGTTACCCACGACCTGGACGCCATGCCGCATACCTGCGACCGTATCGTTCTGATGAAAGACGGTCTGATAGTCGGCGACGGTCCTCCCGAAGAGATGATTTCCACGGAAAGACTCGCCAGCCTGTTTGATATAACGCCATCGGTGGTCAGGGAACGTCAGCCGCATATACACAGGGACAGTCGTACCCACGAAAAGGAGTCTTGATTTTGGATTTTTCCATATTCGGCTATCAGTTCATGCAGAACGCCATTATCTCCACCTTTCTGGGCGGTATCGCCTGCTCCGTAATCGGCGTTTTCGTGGTCCTGATGCACATGCCTTTCATCGGCGTGGCGATGTCGCACGCTGCCTTTGCCGGGGCGCTGCTCGGGTTGTGGCTGGGATTTAATCCTCTGGTGGGTGCCTTTGGTCTCAGCCTGCTGGCGGCGGTTGTTATCGGTCCGCTTGCCGACCGGGGAGAATTAAGCCCGGAGACCTCGCTCGGGGTTATCTTCTCGCTTATGCTGGGTGTTGCTTTTCTGTTCATGGGGCTGATGCCCGGTACCAAGTCAGGAGCCCTCGAGCTGCTGTGGGGCAGTATTCTTACCAATACCAAAGGTGACATTATGCTCCTGGCGATAGTAGCTGTCGTGGTTGTGGGGCTGGTCACCGTCTTTTATAAAGAAATTCAGGCTACCGTGTTTAACCGGGGTATTGCTCTATCAGTAGGGCTGCCGGCGACGGCGATTCTTTACGGTATCCTGTTCCTCACCGGAGCCACCGTCACGGCAAGCCTGCGCTCCATCGGCGGTCTGCTTATATTCAGCCTGATTCTGAATCCGGCAGCTGCCGCCTACCAGCTTACCTACAGCATGAAGAAGATGTTTCTGCTGGCGGCGGGTTTCGGCGTTCTTTCCGGCTGGGTAGGCCTGCTTTTCTCTTACCTTTTCAACATTCCCAGCGGCGCCACGATAGTGATTACTTCGTCGCTTATCTTCATGGTGGCGGCAATATTTTCACCCAAGCGGAAAGTAAAAGGCTGGCAGAAAGAGCCTGTTACGGAGGACAGCTAAAGTGCTGAGAGTGTATTTTAACGGGAAGGCGGCAACCTGGGACAGGGACGTAGCCGAGAAGAGTAACGAGAAGCTCGAGCGGATGGTGGAACGCCTCGAGCTCGAGCCCGGTTCTTTTATACTCGATGTGGGAACGGGGACCGGTGTGTTTCTTCCTTATCTGCTGCGGGGCATCGGTGAGACCGGGAAGGTAGTCGCCCTTGATATCGCCGAAGAGATGCTGGCTATAGCCAGGGCTAAAAATACAGGCGGTAATATCGATTGCCTTCAGGCTGATATTACCGAGATACCTCTTCGCGGTGATACGTTCGATAGCATCGTCTGTTACTCCAGCTTTCCGCACTTTCAGGATAAACGGAAGGCACTGACCGAGATGAAACGTGTAATGAAGGTTGGCGGCAGGTTGTTTATCTGTCATACCTCCAGCCGGGCTGATATCAATAAAGTCCATTCACAGTTACCGGTGGTGAAAAATGACGTGCTTCCCGATGGTGATGAAATGCGTCTGCTGATGTCCGCCGCCGGCTACACCGGGATAAATGTCGAAGAAAACGAAGAAAGCTATTTTGCCAGTGCGGTAAAGCCGCGGTAATGTTTTATTAAGGCATCCTCATCGTCTGCGGGTCTATTTCGATACTGATATCCAGCGCCTTCGGCGAGTGGGTAAGCGCCCCGATTGAGATGATATCCACGCCGGTCTCGGCTGCGGCCCGGACATTTTCCAGGGTGATTCCTCCGGAGGCTTCGGTCCGGACCCCGTGAGGGAGTGAACTCACGACGCGTTCCATTTCACCCGGTTCCATATTGTCCAGCATAATCATGTCCGCCCCGGCTCTGGCAGCCTCGGCGGCTTCCTGGGCGGTAGTGACTTCTACCTCGATTGTCATTCCCTGGGGAGCATTCAGTTTAGCTCTGGCGATAATATCCGTAAGGTTCATTCCCTGAGCGCGGAGCGCCGCCAGATGGTTGTCCTTAATCAGGACGGCGTCACCCAGGTGCTGGCGGTGGTTCTGTCCGCCGCCCATCCGCACGGCGTACTTCTCCAGCGTTCTCATGCCCGGCGTGGTCTTGCGGGTATCGACAATCCTGGCTTTGCAGTCCTGCGTCCTGGCTATATACCTGGCTGTCTCCGAGGCAATACCGCTGAGCCTCTGAAGGAAATTGAGTGCCACCCTCTCCGCCTTGAGGATGCTGGTAACGCTGCCCGAGACGGTGCCGACTATGTCTCCCGGCTTCACCGCGGTCCCGTCCTCGATAACCATTTTCACATCAAGTGCGGGGTCAACCCTGAGAAACACTCTCCTGGCAACATCTCCACCGGCAAGAACGCCATTATCTTTGATAAGTATTAGTGCCCTGCCGTGGAGCCCGGGAGGTATCAGAGCCTCGCTGGTGACATCTCCAGCGCCTAAATCTTCGGTCAGGGCAAGTTCTATGATACTGTTGACCTGTTTTTCCGACAGTCCGTCTTTAGTAGCGTGAGCCAACCTCTTCTTCACCTTCTCTCTTGACTATGCCGCCCTTGGTAACCTTTATCTTCGCTCCGGATTCCACTATCAGGATTACACTGTCTTCATATATGATATCTACCTTCCCGTACATACCACCAGCCGTGATTACGTTGTCTCCCCTCTGGAGTTCGAGTACCATGCGGTCGTGCTGTTTCTCACGCTGGCGTAAAGGTCTGATACCGAAGAAATAGGACATCCCGATAAACACAACCGCCAGAATAATCAAAGGCCAGAAAGTTGCCATTACCCCTCCTTAATTCAGTCCATGCAGCTTTGTTCAAGCGTGCCCTGGAGTGACCATGGACTCGTTTTCTCTATTTTAACATTTACCAGTTTTCCATAGAGGTTTTCGTTATCCATGAAGAATACCAGTTTATCACTTCTAGTCCGACCCTGCCACTTTCCCTTTTTTCTTCCTTCGACCAGTATCTCAACCGTTTTACCCAGCAGGCGGGAGTTTATCTCCGTGGCGATGCTTTCCTGGAGCTGTTCAACCATGTTCAGCCGTTTCTTTTTCTCGTCGGCGGGAATGTCATCCTCCAGTTTTCTTGCCGCAATGGTACCTTCTCTCGGTGAGTAGGCGGCTACGTGGACGGTATCGAACCTGAGTTCGGCTAACAGGTCGAATGTACGGCGGAACTGCTCTTCACTTTCCGAGGGGAAACCAACGATGACATCAGTACTGAGGGCAATTTCAGGTATTTTACGCCTGATTTCTATAACGAGCTGGCGGTAATTCTCCGCCGTATAGCCACGCCTCATCAGTTCAAGTATGGAATTATCGCCAGCCTGGAAGGGTAAGGACAGCTGTTCGCAGACTTTTTCAAGCGAGGCTACCGCCTCGATTAGCCTGCTACTCATATCTTTGGGATGGTTCGTCAGGAACCTGATGCGTGCAAGTCCCTTCAGGTCATTAAGCTCGTACAGCAGGTCGGCGAGTTCCGGTTTTCCGGGCAGGTCGTGCCCGTAGGAGTCCACGTTTTGTCCCAGCAGTGTGACCTCTCTTGCCCCGCGCCGCACCAGTTCCTTTACCTCGTCGACCAGTTCAACCACCGGCCGGCTCCTTTCACGGCCCCGGCGGTAGGGGACGATGCAGTATGAGCAGAAGTTATCGCAGCCCTGAGTGATAGGGACGTAGACAGCCGGCGGGACGTCCCGGGGCAGTGTATTCTCCCATCCGGCGTTATCCAGCCAGTGAGGGCGGTCTCCGGGCTTGAAAAAGTGGTCCACGTGAGGGAACTTTTTTTTGAGGCTGTCGGTATCAGAGTGTACATAACAGCCGGTGAGGGCGAGGATTTTATCCGGACGGTCTTTTTTCAGTCCCCTGAGTGAGTTCAGCTTGTTGACGACACGGTTCTCGGCACTCTGGCGTACCACGCAGCTATTCAGCACGATAACATCGGCTTCTGTGGCAGTAGAGGTAGAGCGGTAGCCTGCCTGCTCGAAGAAAGCACCCAGCCGCGCCGACTCAGCCTTATTCATCTGACAGCCGATGGTCCAGATATGGTATCTGGGTTTATCCTGTGGTTCTGACATCCGTCTTATTTAACATCCTGTTTTAAGTGTATCTTGAATGGATTGGTTTTATATCGGTAATTGAGGGGGTGGCTTGACCTGAAATCCAGGGATTCAGTGGCGGAGGGAGTGGGATTCGAACCCACGACCCCGAATTACCAGGGTAAGCGCTTAGCAGGCGCCCGCACTAGGCCACTATGCGATCCCTCCACAGTGTACGCAGCCGAGTATATTTTATGTCATAGTTGCTGTTTTGACAAATCAGGTTCTGTTTGCGTCTGTCTGATTATAATTACCTCACCCCTGACCCTTCAGGGAGAACCTTTCAGGGTGAACCCCTCTCACAGGAAAACACTAAATACTAATATCTAAATCCTAAACTTATATGGATTATTATTTTAGAGTTTAGAGTTTCGTGCTTGGTGCTTTTTACCGAATGGAGGGTGAGTACGTAACAAAACCGAAAAAACAACAAGTCAGTTGATTTCCTCAGGAGAATATAATATGTGCTATATTTAGTGTGGTTGTATGAACGGGAGTTGGTTTGACATGGCGGAAGATAATCTGTCTGCCGATCTGATTATGGAGGGGCTGGAGACACGTTTAACCGGGCAAAGAGTCCTCTATTATCCCAGCGTAACCTCCACGAACGAGGTAGCAAAGCAGGAAGCAGGGCAGGGGGCAGCCGAAGGAACGGTAATAATCGCCGGCGAGCAAACCCGCGGAAGGGGAAGGATGAAGCGTACCTGGCTGACGCCCGAGGGCAATATCGCCCTGTCAGTTGTTCTCTACCCGGATGCATCAGCCCTCTCTTCTCTCATCATGCTGGCTTCTCTGGCAGTGGTTCACAGCATAGAATCGGTTACGGGTCTGGAAACTCAGATTAAGTGGCCCAACGACGTCATGATTAACGGTAAGAAGGTATGCGGTATACTGGTTGAAAGCGACGTGCGCGGTGGGAAAGTCAATTATGCCGTTATCGGCATCGGGATAAACGTCAACCTGAAGCCTGAAGATAGCCCTGAAATACAAACAATCGCTACCAGTCTCTCCGGTGAACTGGGTGTAGAGGTATCGCGGTTTAGTATAGTCCGGCACCTGCTGGTCGAGCTGGAGCGACTGTACCTTACTTTATCCCCCGGCGGCTCTGTTTACGCGGAGTGGCGAGACAGACTGATAACGCTGGGTAAAGAGGTAAAAGTAACCGACGGCGAGAATATATATGAAGGACTTGCCGAATCCGTAGATAAAGAAGGTAGCCTGCTGCTGCGCAGTGCTGACGGCAGCCTGAAAAAAATCGTGACGGGTGACGTTACTCTACGTAACTAGAGCATGATGATTGAAGGGACACAGTCCCTTCAATCATCATTTATCTCCAGCCTTAAAAGTACTACTGTGTATTTTCCTCGTTAGAACGACCTCTAATAAATGCACTGAAAAGGTCTATAGGTAGGGGGAAGATAAGGGTACTGTTTTTCTCCGAGGCTATTTCGGTCAATGTCTGCAGGTAGCGAAGCTGCAGCGTGGTCGGCTCCCTGCCGATGACGGCTCCAGCTTCCGCCAGTCTCTCCGATGCCTGGAATTCACCGTCGGCATGGATGATTTTAGCCCTTCTCTCACGTTCAGCTTCAGCCTGAGCTGCCATGCTCCGCTTCATCTGTTCGGGGAGCTCCACCTCTTTAATCTCAACGGTGCTGACCTTGACTCCCCAGGGGTCGGTATGCTCATCGATTATCTGCGTCAGTCTCTGGTTGAGCATTTCTCTCTGCGTCAGCAGCTCGTCGAGTTCAGATTGTCCCAGCACGTTTCTCAGCGTAGTCTGGGAAATCTGCGACGTTGCCCTGATATGGTCGAGTACTTTAACCACGGAGTCCTCGGGGTTGACCACCCTGAAGTAAACCACCGCGTTCACTCTCACGGTGACGTTGTCCTTGGTGATTACCTCCTGTGACGGGACGTCCATGGTCACCACCCGCAGGTCTACCTTCACCATGCGGTCGACGAAGGGAATAATAACGAAAAGACCGGGTCCTCTCTGGCCTACCAGGCGGCCAAGGCGGAAAAGTACTCCCCGTTCGTACTCGGGGACGATTTTAACTGCCATTGCTATCAGCATTAATACCACTAGAACAATTATTACGATAATAACGATGTCCATGTAATTACCTCCTTTGTTATTTTTTGGTTACGTATATTTTTAATCCATCGACCCTGGTGATAATCACCTCCTCCCCGGGTTCCACCCGGCCTGCTTCCGAAATAGCCGTCCACTGCTCACCCTCTATGAAGACCGTTCCTCTGGGTTCCAGGGTGCTCATGACCTCAGCAGTTTTTCCTATCATTTCTTCTCTGCCGGCGCCTGCCTTGAAGCGATGCGCCCGAATTCCCCAGATAATGGTAACGACAATGAAAATAACGACGATGACCGCCACCAGAGCAATAATCCAGGGACTTATCACGATGTCACCGATGTTTGGGTTCATATTCTACCTGCCCTATTCTTTCTTGGTTACGTATAATTTCAGGTTATCGACCTTGTTAATAATCACCTGTTCTCCCGGCTCCATGGAGCCCTCTTCAGCTATCGCTTTCCAGTGTTCCCCTCTGAAGAGCACCAAGCCTTCCGGTGACAGGGCTGTCTCGACCAGTGCCGGTTTACCGATAAGCTCTTCCCAGCCGGTGGATGCCTGGCGCCGGTGTGCCCCGATTACTCTGGTAACAACGAGGACCAGAAAACCGGTGATGACTATAGCGATTCCGGCAATTAGCCATGGATTTACCCGGAACAGCGGTCCTCCCTTAAACAGGATAAGGGAGCCGAGGACGAGAGCAGCCAGACCTCCGGCGGTAAACAAGCCAAAACTGGCGGTAAAAACTTCGGCAATGAAGAGACCGAAGGCGAGGACGATGAGTAAGATACCGGCGTAGTTTACCGGCAGCATACCGAGCGAGAAGAAAGCCATCAGGAGACAGATAGCGCCGATAACGCCGGGAAAAATCATTCCTGGATTGGTAATTTCAGCCATGATGCCAAGCGTAGCCACGCTCAACAGGAGATAAGCGATATTCGGGTCGCTTATAGCGTAGAGAAAGTCCTCGATTGTACTCATCGGGACCTGGTTAACGGCAGCGTTGGCGGTTTCCATCGTCACCACCGCGCCGCCAAGCATGGTAACCTCTCTGCCATCGAGCATGGTGATTAAAGTGTCAAGGTCGGCAGCTACTAAATCTATTACATTTAGCTCCAGGGCTTCATTCTCGGTGGCGGAAACGCTTTCTCTGACCGCTTTTTCGGCCCACTCCATGTTACGTCCGTGTGCCTCGGCGATACTTCTGATATAAGCGGCGGCATCGTTTACCACTTTTTCTTCCATTTCTTCGGATACCGTCTGCTCACCTTCTTCACTTATCATTACCGGGTGGGCAGCGCCAATAGCGGTGTTCGGAGCCATTGCGGCTACATGGGCGGCGACGGTAACGAATACCCCCGCTGAGGCGGCTCTGGCTCCGGCCGGTGAGACGTAGACCACCACCGGTACCCGGGCGTCAACGATGTCCTGGACGATATCACGCATCGAGGTGTCCAGACCGCCCGGGGTATCAAGCTGTATGATGCAGGCAACGGCACGGTTTTCCTCAGCCTGCTCGATGCCGCGCTCGATGTAGTCGGCGAGAACGGGATTTACGACCCCCTTAGCCTGGAGTACGTCTATCGTAGAAGAGGCTGCGTTTGCCCTGATTGAAGTAACAGAGACTACAATCAAGCCCAGAAGAAATGAGATGCGTATAATCTTTAACATAATCATCCTGATGGAAAACCACTGCAGGTAGTTATATTTTATAGTGGATATAACCTGAATGCAAATGTCAATGTTGAATAGCGGGGCTGAGTATTGTAAACTTTACTGTTGTTTATTAAGGTGGTTTTATGAGAGTACAGAGGTGTAAAGGCACTCAAGACCTGTCTCCTGAGGAGATGAAGAGGTTCCGTCTGATTGAGGGGGTGTTCCGGGACTCCTGTATCAAGTGGGGTTATGAAGAGGTCAGGACACCGACACTCGAATACCTGCACCTGTTCACCTCGACCGGTACACTTACTCCCGACAGGCTGGGCAGGGTGTATTCATTCCTCGACTGGGACGGCTGGAGCGGGGAGAGGGTGGTGCTGAGACCCGACGGTACCATCCCGATAGCCCGGCTTTACATAGATGCTATGGAAGAGGGAGGGCTTGCCAAGCTCTTTTACGTTACTAACGTATTCATATTCGAGGAGACGGGAAAAGAGACAAGGGAGAAGTGGCAGTGCGGGGCTGAACTTATCGGAGCCGGTTCGACTGCCGCCGACGTAGAGTTGATATCGCTGGCTCTGGAAGTGCTGAAGAAAACGGGAGTCAGGAACGTGCAGCTTAGACTGTCACATGCCGGGCTGATAAGGGCTTTACTGGCAAAGTTCGGTCTCAGCGGCGAGGAGCAGGCGAGGCTGTTCGACCAGATTCTGGACGGCGATGAAAAGGTGCTGGCAGAGATGAAGACGGAAAAGCCGGAACTGGGCAGGATTCTGTCCCCTCTGCTGGACATGAAGGGGAAATCGTCCGGGTTCCTGAAAAATCTGAAAGCCCTGTTAAACCACGATGTGCCCGAACTGGAGCCGTCTCTGGATAATTTCCTGGAATGTGTCGAGCTGCTGGAGGAGGTAGGGATTAAGTACCGGATTGATATAGCTTCCGGCAGGGGATTTGAGTACTATACCGGTGTTATATACCAGCTACTTGCCGGTGGAGAGCACATCGGCGGCGGCGGGAGATACGATGCTCTTATACCGCTGATGGGAGGCGGCGATATCCCCGCATCCGGATTTGCCCTTTACCTTGACCGCCTGATGAATATGGTCAGGCTGGACTCCGCTATTGAAGCATTCTTCGGTAAAATCCTGATTCAGCCCGAGGCCGGAGAAGGCGTAATGCAGGAAGTCTTCAAGCTGGCTGCTTACCTGCACGATGCCGGGTTTGCGGCTGAAGTGTACCTGGGTGGTAGGGAGCCGGCGGACCTGAAGTGGCTGCTCGGTGTGCGGAGTGAAGAACCGCGCTTTGTCTTGACCGACCTGACGAGTAAGCAGAAGAAAGTAGCTCAGAACAGAGCCGAGGTCCTGGCTCTGCTGAAAGCCTGAAAAACGCGTTGTTGCATCAGTAGATAAAAGGGGGTCAAAGAGGGGCGAAGTCCCTCTTGTTAAACCTTTCGATGCTGTCCGAATCTGTCATTCCGTGCTTGACACGGAATCCAGATTGTTCTGCCAAAGGCGGATTCTGGATTCCCGCTGGAGTTTACCCCGTACATGAT
>CAZBAN010000002.1:35960-38527 GCA_964489895.1 uncultured Dehalococcoidales bacterium | reverse complement strand
TTGTTCTGCCAAAGGCGGATTCTGGATTCCCGCTGGAGTTTACCCCGTACATGATACAGGGCGGGAATGACGAAAAGTTTTAGTACCCTGAAATTTCGGGCGTTCTTGTTAAGGGAGATATGGTTTTGTAAATAGGGGGTGAGGTAGATAAACAATTTGAAGATAGCTCTGCCCAAGGGACGGCTTTTAGCCGAGACATCGTCCCTGCTCGGGAAAGCCGACTGGGGGCTGAGCGGATATACCGAGCAGGCGCGCTCTTACCGCCTTAAGTCCAGGAAATTTCCCGGTCTCCTGGCAAAGATATTCCATGAGAAGGATATCCCCATTCAGGTTGCCGTGGGTAACTATGACCTGGGTATCTGCGGGCTGGACTGGGTGCAGGAGCTCATGGTCAAATATCCCAGTTCCGCCCTCATAGAACTGAGAAACCTAGGCTATGGCAGCGGGACTCTTTCTGTGGTTGCTGGTCGGTCCGGTGAAGTGCCTGACCTGGAAGTGGTACGTGCAAGAGAGGACAGAGTGCGGATTGTCAGTGAGTACCCCAATATGGCGGAGTCGTTTGCCCTGAAGAACCGTTTAAGGCGGTTCAGCATCTTTTCTCTCTGGGGAGCCGCCGGGGTTTATCCGCCGGACAGTGCCGAACTGGCGCTGGTCAGGCAGGATGAAGACTTCCATAAGCAGGATCTGGTGGCGATAAGCGATGTCCTTGGTTTCAGCGCCTGCCTCATCGCCAGCAAGGATAGCTGGGAAAAGAACGACCTGAGTGAGATACTGGCTTCTATAGACATCGCATTGCGTTCTATGGAAAAGCCGTCATCAACCGCGGCGGAGACAAAAATTCCAGAAACAGCCACCGTATCTCCTGTCCAGAAACCGAACGAGAGCGTTATCAAGCTGGCTTTACCCGATGGTCACCAGGAGCAACCGGCGGCTCAACTGCTGCAGAAGGCAGGTATTGATATCAGTGACTATCCGTCAGAGACCGGAAATCGGCGACCGTCAGCGGGTCTTGAGGGTGTTATCGTCAAAGTGATAAGGCCCCAGGATATGCCGCTGCAGGTGGCAAACGGTAATTTCGACCTGGCGATTACCGGCAGGGACTGGATGCTGGAGCACCTTTACCAGTTCCCTTCAAGTCCGGTAACCGAGCTTATGGACCTTAAATTCAGCCGGGTGAGGGTTGTGGCGGTGATAGACGGTAAGCTGCCTGTCGAGGACGTTACGGGATTCAAGCAGTATTATGCGGAGCGTAATATGTCCATCAGGGTAGCCTCGGAATACGTGAATATAGCCGATAAGTATGCCAGGGATAATCACCTGGGCGGGTACAGGGTGATTCCCACCTGGGGCGCAACCGAGGTTTTTTTACCCGAGGACGCGGATATGCTTATCGAGAATACGGAGACCGGCGGGACGATAGCCAGACACAATCTCAGGATAATAGATACCCTTTTTGAATCTACGGCGTGTCTTATCAGTAATAAAGACAGTATCTCCAGCCCCGTAAAGGGTGATAGAATAAAGTCGATCACTAATAGCCTTCGAAAAGGTATAGCGGACTCTTGAGAGAATAAACAGATGAAGATTATCAAGGGGATTGAACAGTTAAAAAGTGTCCTGTCACGGCGGGGTCCTTCGCTGGAACCGTTTGAAGTCGATGAGCGTGAGCAGGCGGTAAGGGAGATTATCGGTGAGGTGCGACGTCGTGGCGACGAAGCCCTCTACGATTATACCGCGAAGTTCGACGGCGTGAAGCTGACGTCGCTCGAGGTAAGCAAGGAGCAGGTTGCCGCCGCCCGCGGCGAGGTGGACTCAGGGCTTTTATCAGCGCTCAAACTGGCTAAAGGGCGGATTGAGTCATACCACCTGGCGCAGAAAGATATATTGCTTAATGAGAGCCTTAAAGACGGGCTTGGCTGGCTCGTCCGGTCTCTTAACAGGATTGGTATCCATACTCCCGGTTTCACAGCTCCACTGCCCTCATCTCTGCTGATGACGGCTGTCCCGGCGAAGGTCGCAGGAGTGAGAGAGATAATCCTGGTTACGCCGCCGCAGAAAGACGGGAGAGTGCACCCGGTAACGCTGGCTGCTGCCGGTATCGCCGGGGTTGACCGCGTGTTTTCCGTGGGCGGCGCCCAGGCTATTGCCGCTCTGGCTTTCGGTACGGAGTCTGTCCCTATGGTGGACAAGGTATGCGGTCCGGGAAACATCTATGTTCTTCTGGCAAAGAAGCTGCTTTACGGGACGGTGGGTATCGACGGGCTTTACGGACCTTCCGAGGTGCTGGTTATCGCCGACGATAAAGCCAATCCGGCTTACTGCGCTTCCGACCTCATCGCCCAGGCAGAGCATACATCGGGTTCTGCAATACTGATAACCACTTCGCGTAAGGTGGCGGACGAAGTTAGCGATGAAGTCGAAGAACAGCTAAAGAGCCTGAGCAACCGGGAAGACACCAAACGAAACCTGGAAGACCGGGGAATGATAGGTATCGTGGGGAGTATCGATGAGGCTGTAGAGCTGGCTAATCTCTATGCTCCGGAGCACCTGCTTATGATGGTAGATAA
>CAZBAN010000002.1:32958-35860 GCA_964489895.1 uncultured Dehalococcoidales bacterium | reverse complement strand
CACTCCAGGGCAGTGGAGAAACGGCTGGAGTAGTTGGATTGGTATAGCTTATTTGCTATGTTGGTATTGATAATACATATTGTATTGTTATAAATAAATAATGGCTACTTTAAGTTTTCGATATTGAATATATTGTAAGGTTATATGAAGAAACCATTAGTTAACGCTGCCTTTATTGATGGCAACAACCTATACAAGTCTGGATTTGACCTTGGGTGGAAACTAAACACTCGGAAATTCAGAATACACCTAACTGAAACCTATCAGGTAAAAAAGGCATACTACTGTATAGGGTATATGCCTACAAATACAGGACTTTATTCTAGGTTGCAATCTGAAGGTTATGAACTAATATTTAAAAAAGTCCAGTATGTTGATGGACAACCAAAAGGAAATATTGACGCCGAATTAGTTTTGAAATGTATGACTCAATATAGAGTCTACGATAAGGCTATTATAGTAACTTCCGATGGGGATTTTGCCTGCCTAGTTAAGTATTTAATCCAAAAGGGGAAACTGCGGGGTGTTATTGCATCTAAAAGAGTATTGTGTTCTGACTTACTGCAGGAAACCTCTGGCACATATCTTTCTTATCTCGATGACCTTAGAAAGAAACTAGAGTATTTATAATTTGAAAGGGAACCTCACAAGGACGAAACCTTATGCCGTTCCCTTTCGTAGTATCTATTAAAATATTAACAGGAAGCTTAATCTTTGTCAATACCTTTATAGGCTCATAACTCCTATTAGTGTGTTAATTCTATTGTATCCATGTAATTAAAAACCCGTAATATAATTAATAATATACGCATTTCATTTTACAGGAAATCTTCCACAGCTTTTAACCATTTCGCATCAAGCTAGATTGTCCTTTTACATAAAACAGTGCTAAAATGTGCAGTGATTGAATTCAAGCGTTGATATAGAAGGTGACATTTGATGTCCGAAGACAGGGGAATAGAGAAGTTCATACGACCTGACCTGGCTGCGTTCGGCGGTTACTCCGCCCGCATCTCTCCCGATACGCTGGAGGGCAGGGTCGAGGTCCCGGTGGAGAATATCATCAAGCTCGACGCCAATGAGAACCCCTATGGGTGTTCACCGGCGGTAAACCGGGCGCTGGCGTCATACCCGGACTTCAATATCTACCCGGATGACGGGCAGACCAAGCTCAGGACGTTGCTGGAAGGTTACTGCGGTGTCGGTGCCGAACACATCGTTGCCGGCGGGGGCAGTAACCAGCTTATCGACCTTATTTTACGCCTGTTTCTTAACCGCCGTGACGAGGTAATCAACTGCGTTCCCACCTTCGGTATATACAAGTTCAGCACCGAGCTCTGCGGCGGTAAGCTGGTCGAGGTTCCCAGAGGTGACGACTTTACCGTCGATGTAAAAGCCGTTAAAGCAGCCGTGAGTAAAAAGACAAAGGTAATATTCCTTGCCAATCCCAATAACCCCACGGGGACGATTATGCCGGAGCAGGATATACTGGAGATACTGGATACCGGCGTTGTGGTGGTGGTCGACGAAGCGTACTATGAGTTCAGCCGGCAGACGGTTGCCCCGCTGGTAGGGAAGTACCGGAACCTGATAGTGCTTCGTACCTTCAGCAAGTGGGCCGGGCTTGCGGGACTCAGGGTCGGCTACGGGCTTTTCCCTCCTGAAATAGCCGACTACATACTGAAAATCAAGATACCCTATAACGTGAACGTGGCTGCCCTGGTCGCCGTCGAGGAGTCGATGAAGGACATAGACTATTTGAAGTCGACGGTGGAAAAAATAATCGGTGAACGTGAAAGGCTTTTTAGAGAGCTGCAAAGAATCGACTGGTTAAAACCTTTCCCCTCGAAGGCGAATTTTATCCTCTGCTCGGTAGAGAAGGGGAATGCCCTGCAGCTCAGGCAAACGCTTCAGGAAAAGGGGATACTGGTCCGCTACTTCGATGAGCCGCGTCTGAAGAACTTCATCCGCATCAGCGTCGGCAAGCCGGAGCACACCGATATCCTTATCGATTGCCTCCGTAACATATAGATGTTGCTAACATACAGCCTGATTTTCCCTGAATAATGTAATGTTTTGTTATACATTTGTTACTTAATATTGACAATTTGTTAGATATATGTTATATTCAGTACACATAATGTAACATCGAGTGTGAAATGGATACATCTGAACAATTACGCAGGGCTATTAAAGACAGTAGCCTGACTGACCGTGAACTGGCGGCAAAGCTGGGGTACAGCAGACCATATCTAAACCGGGTACGCAATGGGGAAGCGCCCATGACACCGCGTTTCATCTCGAAAGCCCTCAGCGTTTTTCCGTTGATTGCAAGCAGGGCTGCCGAAGTTACCAGAAAGACCGGGGAGACGGATATCAGCCTGGAACTGAACGTAGACGGCAACGGGAAGTGGGACATCGATACCGGAATATACATGTTCGACCATTTGTTGTCCCAGGTGATAAAGCACGGCAGGTTCGACCTCAAGCTGAAGGCTGTCGGAGACGACCAGCATCATCTGATTGAGGACGTGGCTATCTGCCTGGGGCAGGCGCTGTCCAGAGCCCTGGGAGAGAAAACAGGTATCGTCCGCATGGCTGACGCGTTCGTGCCGATGGATGACGCCCTGGCTCTGGTGGCGGTAGACCTGAGCGGTCGGGCATATTCCGTGCTGGAAATGCCTTTCAGCGGTAACGATATGGCGGGGTTTCCCACCGACCTTGTCCGGCATTTCCTGGAGACCTTCGCTGTCGAAGCCAGGCTGAACCTGCACGCCCATATCCTTTACGGGGCAAACGACCACCATAAAGCGGAGGCGCTTTTTAAGGCTCTGGGCAGAGCCCTTGATGCGGCGACAAGAATCGACGAACGTACTGCCGGAGAACTACCCAGCACCAAGGG
>CAZBAN010000002.1:29191-32858 GCA_964489895.1 uncultured Dehalococcoidales bacterium | reverse complement strand
GGCAGTGCAGGGGCGGGTGGTTCCTTGTTCCAGCCCGTTTGCGTCAGCCAGTCGCGCACCGGCTGCTTGTCATAGCTGGGCTGGGACTGACCTACCTTGTATTTACTCGCTTCCCAGAAGCGGGACGAGTCCGGCGTCAGCAGCTCGTCGATGAGGACCAGCCTGCCGTTGTCAAGTCCGAACTCCATCTTGGTGTCGGCTATAATGATGCCTTTGTCTCTGGCATACTCCCGGGCAAAGTTATAGATGGCGATGCTTTTCTCTTTAATTTCTGTTGCCAGGGATTCGCCCACCATTTCTATTACTTCGTCCGTTGTTAGTGGTTGGTCATGTCCGGTTTCCGCTTTGGTGGTGGGAGTGAACAGCGTCTCGGGCAGTTCCTGGCTCTCAAGCATACCTTCCGGCATGGGGAGTCCTGATATCGTGCCGGACTTTTTATACTCCTGCCAGGCTGAACCCGACAGGTAGCCGCGTACCACGCATTCTACGGGCATACGCTCCAGCTTTCTTACCACCATAGAGCGTCCCGCAAGATATGAAGGGTAGGGGAAGCGGTTTCCTGCGGAAATATACGAATCGAGAATGCCGGTGTCTTCGACCGTTTCTATCAGGTGATTTGGAATAAGGTCGCGCGTTTTCTCGAACCAGAAGGCGGACATCTGGTTGAGCACCCTGCCCTTGTCCGGGATAGCTGAGGGCAATACCACGTCGAAGGCGGAAATACGGTCGGTAGCGATAATCAGCAGATGGTCGTCAAGTTCGTAGGTATCGCGTACCTTACCGCGGATAAATACAGGCAGGGTCAGTTCGGATTCAGTCAGCGTATTTGTGTCCGGCATGGAAATAATATAACACAATACTGCTCCTGCGGTATACTTTTTGACTTGTTTTTTGACTTATCAGGTAGAAACTGGTAATTTCTATCCTGACATCTTATACCCGAGTAGATTGGATTGTTTTCAATAAGGAGATGTCAGTGGACAAAGGCGATAAGCCGGTGAAGAATTGTCCGTTCCGCTGGAAATACATCATTATCCCCCTGTCCGTTCTCCTGTTAACAGTAATTCTCGCTGCCGTTTTCTACAGCAAACTGCCTGTTGAAGTAGCCTGTCTTTTCCGGGGCGATGGCTCGCCCGTCAGGTTACTCGGACGGGGTACTTTTATCCTCTGGGTACTGGTCTTGCAGCTAATACTTACTCTGGCAGCCGGGGCTCTCAGTCTGGGAATGGCTTTACTCTCAAACCGGTTTATGCAGACGGAAAATACCGGAATAAATCCGGCTAAAATAATAACGTTAATGAGTAACATGATTGCCATACCCCAGGTCATTATCTTCTTTGCAATGCTGGATATTTTCAGCTACAATTCATACCAGATACATCTTCTGCCTTTATGGCTTATTGCCGTAATTGTCCTTGTTGTCGGCGGCATTATTCTGAGCATCTTTTTTATCCGGGCTATGCTACAAATGTGGAGAACCAGTAAGGAGTAATATATTGGCGGAAAATACACCAGACAGGGTTGATATGGAGAAGATTGTCTCGCTGTGCCGGAGGCGCGGTATCATTTTTCCCAGCAGCGAGATTTATGGAGGTCTTTCAAGCTGCTGGGACTACGGTCCTCTGGGTGTGGAGATTAAACGGAATGTTAAGGAAGCCTGGTGGCGGGCTATGGTCCAGGAGAGAGATGATGTTATCGGTGTTGATGCCAGCATCCTGATGCATCCCAGGGTCTGGGAAGCCAGCGGACACCTTGAGGGGTTCTCCGACCCGCTGGTGGAATGCAAGGGCTGCCATCAGAGGTGGCGCTCCGATGAGCTTGAAGGTGACAGGTGTCCGTCCTGCGGCGGTGAACTGACCGAGCCCCGTCAGTTTAATATGATGTTTAAAACATTTATGGGGCCGGTTGAGGATGATGCGAGCGTGGTATACCTGCGCCCCGAAACCGCCCAGGGTATGTTCGTCAACTTTGAAAACGTGCTCAATACCACCAGAAAAAGGCTTCCCTTCGGCATCGCCCAGATAGGCAAGGCGTTCCGTAATGAGATTACCACGGGGAACTTCATTTTCCGCAGTCGCGAATTCGAGCTGATGGAAATGGAGTATTTTGTCAAACCGGGGACTGACGAAGAGTGGTTCGAGTACTGGCTCGAAGAGCGCCAGAACTGGTATATCAATCTCGGCATTAAGAAGGAGCACCTCCGTCTAAGGGAGCACGAGAAAGAGGAACTCTCTCATTACTCTCGAAGAACGGTTGATATCAACTACCTGTATCCTATGGGCTGGGCTGAGCTGGAGGGTGTTGCCAATCGCGGCGACTTCGACCTTTCACAGCACGCCAGCTTCAGCGGAAAAGAGATAACCTACTTCGATGAAGGGACCAGTGAGCATATCGTACCTTACGTAGTCGAACCGGCGGTCGGAGTTGACCGCATAGTCCTCGCTTTTCTCTGCGAGGCATACGATGAGGAACCGGATAAGGACGATATCAGGGTGGTGCTCCGGTTCCACCCTGACCTCGCTCCCGTCAAAGTAGCGGTGCTGCCGCTGAGCCGGCGCGAACCGCTGGTGGAGATGGCAAAAGATATATACGCCGGACTGCGAAAGTGCTGGTCGGTAGCCTACGATGATGCCCAGAGTGTTGGCCGCCGCTACCGTCGACAGGACGAGACAGGTACTCCCCTTTGCGTTACCGTTGACTTCCAGTCGCTCGAAGACAATCAGGTCACCATCCGGGAACGGGACAGCATGAACCAGATAAGGGTTCCCGTCAGCGAGCTTCAGAATACCCTGGCTGCCAAGCTTGCCGGAGAGGACTTATTTGTCCTTCCCCCCGGCGGTCAGGTGTGGCTGGAGGCTGAAAAGGGATAAGCCCTCTCACCCTGAAAAAGGGACAAAGAGAGGGGTTCAGTTAATCATAATTCCCATTATCCTCTTTCTAATAGGAAACGAGCCGGAGTAATCAGTCATTTTATGAAATATGAAGCCGTAATCTTTGACCTGTTCGGAACGCTGATAAGGAATTTTACCGTGGAGCAGCACGAAGGCTCTCTCGAGCAGGTAGCTTCAATCCTTGCCGCACCCGCCGAAGGTTTTATCCGGTTGTGGTACAGTTCTTTTAAAGAAAGGTGTACCGGAATTTTACAGACCACGGAAGATAACATTGACTACGTCTGCCGGGAACTGGGAGTGGAGGTGGATGACAGCCGGAGAAGCGATGCCGCCCGTATACGGTATGACCTGACCAGGAACAGTATGGTACCGTTCCCGGATACTATTCAAGTGCTTTCTACCCTGAAATCAGAAGGTTACAGGACCGGGCTGGTTTCTGATTGTTCCAGCGAAGTTCCGGCTGTATGGCAGGAAACTCCTTTTGCTCCTCTTATTGATGTTGCTGTCTTTTCCTGTTCGGTGGGGATAAAAAAGCCCGACCCGGGTATCTATCACCTGGCGGCTGAGAGGCTGGCGGTCAGACCGGAAGACTGTCTATATATCGGCGACGGCAGCAGTAACGAGCTGACCGGCGCTGCTGCAGTGGGTATGCACCCCGTCCTTTTACTCATTCCTGAAGAAGACAATCCCGGGATACACAGGATTAACTACGAGGGAGCGGACTGGAAGGGCCCGGTGATTCAGTCTTTGAGTGAAGTACTGACTCTGGTAGAATA
>CAZBAN010000002.1:26808-29091 GCA_964489895.1 uncultured Dehalococcoidales bacterium | reverse complement strand
AATAGATTATGAGGATTATACACTTTGCCGACCTGCACCTCGGCGTTGAGACCTACGGGCGGATAAATCCCGAGACCGGAATCTCGACACGCCTCGACGATTTCCTCGCCGCCCTCGACCAGCTGGTCGAGTATGCCCTGGAGAGTGACGTTGACCTGATACTCTTCTGCGGCGATGCCTACAAAAGCCGCGAGCCCAGCCAGACCCAGCAGCGGGAGTTTGCCAGGCGTATCAGCCGCCTCGCCTCCAGCGGTCTTCCGGTTTTTCTCCTTATCGGCAACCACGACCTGCCCAACGCCATAGGCAAAGCCACCACTATCGAGATATTCGATACCCTGGCGGTGAAGAATGTCTACGTTTCCAATCGACCGGATGTGTACCGGATTGAAACAAAAAGCGGCGTAATCCAGATAGCCTCTTTACCCTGGTTGAGGCGCAGCGCCCTGCTAAGCCGCGAAGAATCCAAGAACCTTGACTTCGAGCAGATTAACCAGAGAATGCAGCAGGCGTTGTCAAATATCATCATCTCTCACGCCTCCAAACTGGACCCCGCATTGCCCTCAGTGCTGGCAGCCCATGTCGGGGTAGCCAGTGCCATGGTTGGCTCGGAAAGGTTGATGGCTATTGGACAGGAACACTTTCTGCTGGCGAGCAATGTCGCCAATCCTGCCTTTGACTACATCGCTCTGGGGCATATTCACAAGCACCAGGTCGTGTCCGAGAACCCCCCTGCCGTATATGCCGGAAGCCTGGAAAGGGTGGACTTCGGCGAGGAAGATGACGAAAAGGGGTTCTACGTCGTGGACATAGAACAGGAAGGGCAGGCAGATAAGAGAAAGGTAACTTTTGAATTTCATCCGGTGACAGGCCGGGCTTTTCGTACCATCGAGATAGAGGTTAAGGATGACGATGCAGACCCCACGGCAACCGTTCTCAGGGCGATTAATCGGGAAGGTGGAGATAGGGTAAGCGGTGCCGTGGTAAGGCTCCAGGTCAGCCTGCCCGAGGAGGCGGAAGGTCAGTTCAGGGACAATGAAATACGTGATGCCCTTAATGAAGCCTACCACTTCACCGTCGCCAAGGATGTCAGGCGGGAGACGCGGCTGAGGCTGGGGGAGACCGCAGCCGAGGAAATCGGACCCCTCGAAGCACTGAAGACCTACCTGGAAGCGAACTATCCCCCGGAGCGCGCCAGGACTTTGCTCGAGTACGGTGAGAAGCTGATACGCGAGGAAGGCAACCAGCCTTAGTGTACCCATAAAATGGGGTGTACAAGAGGCAGGGAATTATCCACGTGTTATACTTGGTAAAATAACCGGAGGTGGAGAGAAGAGGTTATGAAGTTAAAAAAGCTGCTTTTATTGCTCTTAATTTCAGTTCTTGTGCTGATGCCGGTTGCGGGGTGTGACGGTAAAGAATATAAAGCTATAGAGCTTGTGCCGGAGGGAGCCGATATGATTGCCGGCATAAAGGTTGGAGAAGCTATAAGCGCCTGGCAGCTGTACAGCGCAACCGAAGAGGGAACGGATATATCCGGGCGGGTTGAGGAGGTGATGAGCGAATTTACCGACCAGACAGGAATGGACCCCGGTGATATTCTGGAGGTCGTGATATTTACCGATATGTCTGCTATGGAGACAGAGGAATACTCGGGACTGATAATGACGGGCAACTTCGACGATGAAGACCTGGTCGACAGAATCGTAGAAAAGACCGGGACGGATTTTACCGCAGACAAATACTGCGGTTATACCTACTATGTAGCCTCGAATGATGAAGGTGCTTTTATGATACTGAACGACCAGATGGCTATCGCCGGCTCGGTAGACGCGGTCAGGGACTGTATCGACGTGATTGCCGGCAAGATTGAGAAGATAAGCGGCGAAGTGCTGGAGACCTATAACAGCCTGGGTGACGTGGTTGTCAGACTGGCACTGGTGGTCCCCGAAGAGGCAAAGGAAGCATTAGCCGAAGAGCCTGGCGAAGCTATGATGCCGGTTGCCATGGAGCCTTTTGAAGATATGCAGACGGTGGGTCTGGCACTGGACCTGAATGAGTGGGTAATGACACTAAAAGTCGATGCCGGTTTCAGCAGCCCGGAGTCTGCCGGCAAGGCAGCCGAAGCCCTTGAAACCATGATAGACTTCTATGCGCTGATGAGCCCGGATGAGGAAACGGCGGAGCTGGTTGAGCGTATAGAAATTACGTCCAGCGGCTCAAGGATGCAAATTCTTTTTGAGATGGGTCTGTTGGAGCTGGCAGAACTGGCGGAGTCTTATACGG
>CAZBAN010000002.1:5896-26708 GCA_964489895.1 uncultured Dehalococcoidales bacterium | reverse complement strand
CCGGACTCTGATTAGTTTTACGGCGGTCTTATGCTAAAATCGGAGGAGGGGCAGCGCCCCTCCTCTGTATTATCGTGTGAAGATAACCGGGAGATAATAGCGAGAATGCCTTTCAAGCTTAAAAACGGGTTATTTTACGGCTGGGTGATAGTGATAGTCTTTTTTATCATCCAGGCGATGCTCATGGGAATTGGCTCGTCTTTCAGCGTCTTTTTCAAGTCTATAGAAGGGCAATTCGACCTTACCCGGACAACAACTTCGGCAATATTATCCGTTTCGATGATACTCGTCCCCGTATTCGGCTTTATCGGCGGCTGGGCGCTGGACAGATACGGACCGAGACTGGTCCTCTTTTTCATGGGGCTTTTCACCGGGCTGAGTCTGGTACTGACCAGTCAAACAAACGCCGCCTGGCAGTTATTCATTACCTACAGCTTTCTTCTGGCTCTGGGGAGCGGCGCGATATACGTGGCGGCGGTGTCTACCGTCTCCCGGTGGTTTGATAAAAAGCGGGGCAGGGCGGTGGGTATTGCCGGTTCGGGGGAGGGACTGGGGACGGTGGTTATGGCACCGCTTTCCACTTACCTTATGTCCAGATTTGGCTGGCAAAAAGCATATCTCATACTCGGGATAATCGTCTGGGTCATCGTCGTTCCTCTGTCGCAACTCCTGAAGAAAGACCCCTATGAAATCGGAGCCTTACCCGATGGTGTCAGACCGGGCACAACCGACGGCCAGCCAGCCGGGAAGGAGACTGAATTTGAGCTTCCTCCTCCGTCCGGTCTTTCCATGCTGGATACGTTGAAGACCGGGAATTTCTGGCTGGTTGTCGGTATCTGGTTTACCTTCTCATTCTGTATGGTGATGTTATTCACCCACATCGTCCCTCACGCCACCGATACGGGGATTTCAGTTACAGGGGCGGCGGTGATGCTCAGCATAATGGGGGGAGCAAGGGCTGTAGGCATGATATTGCTGGGTATAGTTGCGGATAAAGCAGGCAGAAAAAAGGTGGCTATTATCTCGACACTTTTTCAGGCGGGGGCGATGGTATGGCTGGTCTGGGTACGGGAACCTTGGATGTTTTACCTGTTTGCCGTGATTTACGGTCTTGGCAACGGCGGTCTTTTTTCCGGCGTAACCTCGCTTCTGGGCAATACATTCGGATTGAGCAGGCTCGGTCTGATACTGGGGATGCTGGAAATCGGCTGGGGAATCGGGGCGGCTGCGGGACCGGTAGTCGGCGGACTTATATTCGATACCGGCGGCAGTTATACGCCGGCTTTCCTGCTCGGAGCGGGGGCTATGGCTGTAATCGCCCTATTCGTAGCCCTGCTGAAACCGGAGACACGCGGAAGTGCCTAGGGTTTACTAAGATTGTTTATGAAGTGAGCATCCGGGCGGCTGATTCGGCGAGGGAAATTATGTAGCCGGGTATAATGCCGAGTACCAGCACACCCAGGCAGGAGATTACCAGAGTCAGTCTCAGGGCTGCGGAGGATGGCACTTTTTCATCGGAAGCCGGCTCACCGAACCACATCACCTTCACCACCCGCAGATAGTAATAGGCGGAGATTACACTGTTCAGCACGGCGATTATAACCAGCCAGAGCAGACCGTTCTCGACTGCCCCTCTGAAGATGTAGAACTTAGCCATGAAGCCTACAGCCGGGGGCATGCCGATGAGGGAGAAAAGACACAGGCTCAGTGCAAGGGTAAGCAGCGGCGCTCGTTTTATCATGCCCGAGAAGTCCTGAATAAGGTCGCTGTCCAGTTTGTTTGTAATAGCGATAATAGCGGCGAAGGCTCCCAGGTTGGTCAGCGAGTAAGCGGCGAGGAAGAACATGACACTGCTCTGCCCGGCGCTATAGGCAGCAGAAGCAACTCCCATTGTAGCCAGGCCAACCATCAGATAGCCAGCCTGAGCTATGCTGGAGTAACCGAGCATGCGTTTGATGTTTTTCTGGGGGAGAGCGGTCAGATTACCGACGAACATACCTATGGCGGCGAGCACGGCGAAAATCAAGCCCCAGTTCGTGCTCAGCCAGTCGGGTAAACCGAAGGCGGAGTAGAACACCCGGAGGATAATGGCGAACCCGGCTGCCTTGCTGCCGACGGAAAGGAAAGCCACAATAGGTGTCGGGGCTCCTTCGTAGACATCCGGCACCCACATATGGAAGGGTACCGCGGCGATTTTGAAGCCGAAACCGGCAACCATCAGGACTATGCCCACGATAAGCGCCGGGCTGGTCGAGACAGCCTGCGGCGATATTCCCTGGACGGCGGCGGCAATTTTGTCCAGTTGGGTCTCGCCGGTGGAACCGAAGACCATCGCCATCCCGTACAGGAGTATCGCCGAGGATATTGCACCCAGCAACATATATTTAATCGAAGATTCGGTTGATTTATCGTCTTTCAGGAAGCCTGCCAGGACGTAGAGTGATATACTGGCAAGCTCCAGAGCGACGTACAGGGAAATTAAATCCCTGCCGGCTGCCATCAGCGTCATGCCGAGCGTTGCCAGCAGTACCAGAGCGTAATACTCACCCTGGAAGCGCTTGAACTTTGATACGTAGTCCGTGGAGGAGAGGATAACCAGGGCGGCGATGCCCAGGAATAGCAGCTTGAAGAATAAAGCAAAGCTGTCCACGGCGAGCATACTGGCAAAGATACCTTCGAAGGTACCCCGCATGGATATTGTGAACCCGGCGGCTACTATCAGTCCGATTATGCTGATTACCGCCAGCACTCCCTTCCGCTCGATGAAAAGGTCGAGCAGAATAACCACCAGAGCGGTGGCAGCCAGGCTTATTTCCGGTATAAACAGTCCAAGATTCAAGGTTTAGTCCTCGCTTTATCCTCCCAGTAAAAGCATCATGGGCGAAATGCCCGTCTTAATAATATCGGTAAGGATTGCCGGGTAAATACCTATAATCATAATCAAAGCCACGAAGGCGAACATGTAGACTCTCTCCAGTTTGTCAGCGTCTTTTACGCCGTCGAATTTCTCCTGCTCGGGACCGTAGAAAGTCCGCTGCAGCATCCATAATATATAGCCGGCGGCAAGTACCACCCCGATAACCGATAGGATGGTGAATACCCGTATTCCGGGGATTACGCCGCTCGAAAAGCTGCCGGCAAAGGTTATGAACTCGGCCGCGAACCCGCTGGTCAGGGGCAGTCCCAGAGAGCCGAGGCCGGCTACCGAGAAGATAACGGCGATAACCGGCATCTGGCGCGCCAGTCCGCCGAGCTTGCGGAGGTCGCGTTCCTCGACATTGTGTATGGTCAAGCCTGCCATGGCAAATAGTAGACCGGTGAGCAGACCGTGGCTGACCATCTGGAAGGCGGCTCCCGTTAAACTCACCTCGCTGAAGGCAAAGACACCGAGCAAGACCAGGCCCATGTGGCTGACGCTACTGTAGGCAATAAGCCTCTTGATATCCGTCTGCCTTAACGTCAGCGCGGCGCCGTATAGAATGCTGATTACCGCCAGCGTGAGCAGTACCGGGGCGTATTCTCTGGCTACGTCCGGGAAGATGCTCACGCAGACCCTGATAATACCGTAACCGCCCATCTTGATTAACGCCCCTGCCAGCATAACGCTTCCGGCCGTCGGGGCGTCGGTGTGGGCGTCAGGCAGCCAGGAATGTACCGGGACGGTCGGTAATTTAACGGCGAAGCCGATTATCAGCATCATGAAGATGGCTGCCGGCGGCATAATCGACTGAACCATGCCGAGACCGCCTTCGGCTATCTCCACCATGCTCAGGCTGCCGGTGGAGAAGTAGAGGCTGAGAACACCTGCCAGCATCAGGGCGCTGCCGAACAGGGTATATATAACGTACTTGATGGATGAGTACTCTTTTCTACCCGAGCCCCAGACGGAGATAAGGAAATACATCGGGATAATTTCTATCTCCCAGAAGACGAAGAACAGCAGCAGGTCGAGGGAGGAGAAGACTCCCAGAATACTCGTTTCAAGGAGCAGGAGCCAGGCAAAGTACTCGCGGACTCTGGTATGCTCCTTCCAGGAGATGAGGACCACGATAAAGCCGAGGAATGCCGTGAGAAGCACCAGCGGCATACTGAGTCCGTCGGCTCCCAGGTGGAAGTTGGCGTTTATAGCGGGAATCCAGGACGCGAATGTCTCGAACTGGAACCCGCCTGCCGACCTGTCGTAGCTGAAGAAAGCGATAATTGCCAGAACCAGCGGCACGGCTGTAAAGGCAGCCGCCAGGTACTTAACCAGTTTCTCCCTGCTGCCAAACAGTGCGATGAGTATCGTCCCTGCTACCGGCAGAGCAATTATCCAGACCAGATAATTAGGCTCCAACTATGCTGACTCCTTTTCAAGCAAAGATATATAAAACAATAATTATAGCGATAACACCGATGCCGATTCCCAGACCGTAGAGCTGCAACTGTCCTGTCTGGGCTTTGCCGATGGCTCTGCCTTCGGTATAAGCTCCTTCGGCCACTCCGTTGACTGTCCCGTCGACAGCGTAGGTGTCGATTTGCTGCAGACCGGCAAAGAAGCCACCGAGTAAAGCCTTTTTCAATATCAGGTTCTCGTACAACTCATCAAACCAGTATTTGCGATAGAACAGCGTGTAGATGGGCTTGAACATACTGCCTATTTTCTCGGCGGAAATCCATTTCTTGCTGTACACAGCATAGGCAAGAAGTATACCCAGTCCGGCCGTTATCAGCGAGAGCCAGGGTAAACCCTGTCCCAGCACTCCGAAGAACCCGGGTGCGTGGGCGTGGTGCTCTCCCATAAATTCGGAAAATCCTCCGCCCGTACTCCAGAGACCGGAGACGACGGCAAGGGCAGCCAGAATCACCATCGGTATTACCATCACCATCGGCGATTCGTGCGGGTGTACATGGGCTTCGGGGTCGCCTCCCCGGTACTCTCCGCCGAAGGTAAGGAATATCACGCGGAACATGTAGAAGGCGGTCATAAACACGGTAATAAAGGCAAGGGCGAACAGCACCGGCTGGTTTTCGAGGGCAACGGCGAGTATTTCGTCCTTGCTCCAGAACCCGGAAAGAGGCCATATTCCCGCCAGGCTGAGCGCTGCGATAAGGAAGGTTGCAAACGTCCAGGGCATTACCTTGCGCAAGCCTCCCATCAGGCGCATGTCGAACGTGCCGGTGGCGTGGTTAACGCTACCGGCGCCGAGGAATAACAACGCCTTGAAGAAAGCGTGGTTGAACAGGTGGAATATACCGATAGCGGCAGCGGCTTTGGCTACCTCAATGGTGGTG
The DNA here is from genome assembly GCA_964489895.1 of uncultured Dehalococcoidales bacterium. Lineage (GTDB taxonomy): Bacteria > Chloroflexota > Dehalococcoidia > Dehalococcoidales > UBA2162 > MGML01. Next base: position 21,434 of record CAZBAN010000002.1, on the reverse strand, counting down.
TGTTCTCCATTGGCTACTCCGATACCGGCTGCTCCCAGTCCCAGCATCATGTATCCGAGCTGGCTGATGGTGGAATAAGCCAGTACCCGCTTGATATCGGTTGCCACCAGCCCCATCGAGGCGGCGAAGATAGCCGTGAAAGCGCCGATAGCGGCGACCGTGGTCACCGCCTGAAGCGAGTGGGCGAAAATCGGCAGGGTACGGGCGACCAGGAAAACGCCTGCCGACACCATCGTCGCCGAATGGATAAGGGCGCTGACCGGAGTGGGACCTTCCATGGCATCGGGCAGCCAGACGTGCAGCGGGAACTGGGCTGACTTGCCTACCGCACCGGAAAAGATGCCGATAGCCGCCCAGGTCAGGGTCGTCCCGGCAAGAACCGCCGTTCCGGCAAGACCGTGTAACGTGCCGATGTCAAACGTGCCCGTCTTGGCGAATATAAGCAGGATAGCGGCAAGGAAACCGAAGTCCCCGAGCCGGGTAACGATGAAAGCCTTCTTGGCGGCATTTGCCGCTGAAGGACGGTGAAACCAGAAACCGATAAGCAGGTAAGAGCATAACCCCACCATTTCCCAGAAAACGAAAACCAGGAGCAGGCTGTCCGCCATGACCACACCCAGCATCGAAGCGGTGAAAAGCGACATCCAGGCGAAGTAACGGTGATAACCCGGGTCTCCGTGCATGTATCCCTGAGAGTAAATCTGCACCATCAGGCTGACGCCGGTGACCACTACAACCATTACCGCCGTCAGCGAGTCGACCATAACGCCGATATTTATAGTGAAATTATCTATAACCAGCCACTGGATAGGGGTCATTTCAAGCACGTGGTGTTCCGCCGCCATCGTCTCAATCAGCGTCCAGATAGAGAATATCAGCGATACGCAGATGGCGGTGATGGTTATATATCCGGCAATCCTGGACTCTTTCCTGACAAAGGGTCTAACAAACAGAGATATTATCAGGAAGGAGATAATCGGGAGCAGGAATATCAGCCAGATTACTTGACTCGGCATCACAGCTTCCTCAATACCTCTTCGATGACGTGTTTTTTGTCTTCCGGCACCAGGACGCGATAGGTCGCCAGCTCCGTTCCCATCGGCTGTTCTCCTGCGGGGAGTATGCGGGTGGGTATCCCTTCACCCTCGAATAGCTCCTTCCAGGTCTCGGCAATCATCAGGTTTTTCGTTTTTTTAATCTCTACCCACATCGTGTCCCGTTTTCTTAACCTTTCATTAAGTCGATATCCGTGGTCTCAACCGTTTCGCGGTTGCGGTAGATAGATATAATTATCGCCAGTCCGACTGCCGCCTCGGCGGCGGCAACTACCATGATAAATATGGCGAAGACCTGACCGGTCAGCAGGGTGGGGGTAATAAAACGTGAGAAAGCGACCATGGCGATATTCACCGCGTTAAGCATAACTTCAACACACATCAGGATAACGATGGTGTTGCGTTTTGTCAGCGCGCCGAACAGTCCGATGGCGAACAGCACCGCCGATAATACCAGATAATGCTCAAGTCCTACCGACATTACTTCTCCCTCACCAGGACAATGGCTCCCAGAACAGCCGCCAGCAGCAGGGCTGCGGAAATCTCCACCGCCAGGACAAAACCTCCCTCGCCCAGCAGTTTACCCGCCAGGGCGGCGGTTGTAGGCTCGACGGGCAGTGCCGTGGAAACCTGCCACGGAGTGTTCAGCAGGGCGAAAAGGATTACCCCGAGGAATACGGCTGCTATTATGAAAGCCGGGATTCTGAATCTATTCGACAGGCTGCCGCGCTGGACCTCCCGGGTCAGCATGATAGCCAGTATTATCAGTATGGAGATACCGCCGACGTAGACCAGGATTTGTACCACCGCCAGGAAGTCGGCGCTGAGGGTTATATAGATACCGGCGACGGTCAGCAGGCACAGCACCAGAGCAAGCGCGGTGTGGAAAACATTCCGCAGCAATATCACGGCTACCGCGGCGGCAACGCCGACAACAGCCATTATCCAGAATCCAATGTCAACTACCACCAGTCTTCCTCCACAATCTTTTCCACCAGCAGAGTCTGTCTGGGCAATTCGGCGGCGATTTCAGGGTAGAAGTAGCCGCTGCGCTGCTTTTTCCCTGATTCCAGCATCATTTCTTCTTTATCCTGTACCAGGTCGGCACGGCGGTATTTCGAGCACTCGTATGCATAGCTAAAGAACAGCGCTCCGTAAGGGCATGACTCGACGCACAAGCCGCACTGAATACAGTAACCGGTATCTACCTGGTATTTCTCGACCTCGTACTTGTTATCGACCATATTGGTCGAGGTTACAATCTGGATTACACCCTGCGGGCATGACTTGGCGCAGGTACAGCAGCCGGTGCATTTCTGCCTGTCCCAGACAAGCTCGTTGCCCCTTATCCGGCGCGATGTGTGCAGCCTCTGCTCCGGGTACTGCGTAACCGAAGGCGACCGGAAGAAGTATTTCAGGGTTACCGACAGACCTTTGGCTATTCCCAGACCGTAACGTTCAAACTTCAACTCTGCCCCATCCTAACCTGAAGAATTTCTTCGACCAGAACAGTATCAATACCGCCGCAATGGCGAAATTAACGGGTATCATAATCCAGAGTGAGTCCTGGGGTAATGTCAGGACCTGTATGGCGGTTACCACCAGGTTGATGATAGCCAGCGGCAGGAGGAATTTCCATGCCAGCGCCATCATCTGGTCTATGCGGACGCGCGGTAAAGTTGCCCACAGCCAGACCATGACGAACCAGACGATAATAACTTTAAGTATGAACCAGAGCCATTCCGGCAGGACCGGTCCTCTCCATCCGGCCAGGAATATTGTGGTAATAAGAGATGAGAGGAGGAAAGCCTCGCCGTACTCTACCAGGTAGAACATGGCGAACTTCATCCCTGAATATTCGATATGAAAGCCGGCGACAATCTCCTGGTCCGCCTCGAGGAGGTCGAAAGGAGCGCGGCTGATTTCAGCCAGCCCGGCGATGAAGAAGATAACGAAACCGAGGGGCTGGAGTAATATGAAGGGGATATCCTGCGCCAGTACTATATCGTTCAGCGATAGCGAGCCGGTTATTAGCAACACAGAGGCGATCGAAAGCAGTACCGGGAACTCGTAGCTTACAACTGCGGCGACAACACGCATGGCGCTGATGAGCGCGTATTTATTACTGGAGCCCCACCCTGCCATAAACATGCCTATCGTGGATATCGAGCTTATTGCCACCACATAGAGAATACCCACATTCAGGTTGGCGAGCATTCCGCCGTTGGTGAACGGCATCACGGCGAAAACCCCGAACACCGGGAAAAGGGCGATAACCGGTGCTATCCAGTATACCGGCTTGTCCACCGCTGCCGGGGTTATAGACTCTTTAAGCAGTACCTTCAGTCCATCGGCTACCGGCTGGAGTAATCCGAATGGTCCGGTGCGGTTGGGACCGACGCGTGACTGCATCCGCCCTATCTGGCGACGGGCTATATATATGTTTCCTATCATCATCATGATGACGACGATGGTAATAACCAGTGTAAATAAGACCCAATGCCACCAGAACCCGCCCGGCCAGTCGGGCGGCAGGGTCTGAGTATTCACCGGAGTGTTTATTACAGGATTGAATATTGCCACTATCTGTCAACCTCGCCCAGACAAATATCGATGCTGCCGAAAATGCATACAAGGTCGGCTATCTTCCATCCGATTACCATCTCGCGCAGAGCTGCCAGGTTCAGCAGGCTGGTAGGCCTTATATGGCACCGGTAGGGTGCAATGGAGTTATCCGAGACCACGTAAAAGCCGAGTTCACCCTTGGGCGACTCGATGTGCGCGTAAGCGTCCCCTACTGGAGGACGAATCAGGTGAGGGACATCGGCTTTGACCGGACCGGACGGTAGCTGTTGCATCGCCTGGTTAAGAATACGCAGGCTCTGCCGCATTTCTTCGACTCTCACCCGGTAGCGGTCGTAACTGTCACCGGCTTCACCGGTGGGGATATCGAATTCAAAACGGTCGTAAATCGAGTACGGGTCTGCCTTTCTCAGGTCCCAGGCGACCCCGCTGGCGCGGAGGACAGGTCCCGTGGCACCGCAGTTTATTGCCATTTCCGGGGGAAGGATACCGACTCCCTTGGCGCGCGCCAGCAGTATTTCATTCTCTTTCAGGAACGTATCGAATGTATCTATCGCAGACGATAACTGGTCGAGGAGCCTGTAAAACGCCGGTATAAAATCATCCGGGACGTCCTGGCTGACGCCGCCTATTCTCATATAGTTATAGGTGAGGCGCTGACCGCAGACCATCTCAAAAAGGTCTACAATCTTCTCACGCTCCCGGTACATTTGCAGGAAGGGCGTATAATAAGCACCGGAGTCATTAAAAAAGGAACCGACAGCAACAAGGTGGTTGCTGATACGCTGCAGCTCAGCCATGATAACACGCAGGTACTCGGCTCTCTCCGGCACCTCGATTCCCGCCAGCTTTTCGACTGCCATTACATAAGCCAGGTTGTTGCTCATCGAGGAAATGTAGTCCAGCCGGTCTGTCAGGGGAATAAATCCGGTGTAGGTCCGCTCCTCGGCTAACTTCTCAATACCGCGGTGCAGGTAACCGATAACCGGCTCTATATCGACGATGACTTCGCCGTCGAGGGTCAGCCTCATGCGGTACACACCGTGAGTGCTGGGGTGCACCGGGCCCATATTCATTACATACGGTTCAGTCCTTATTGCCATTACAGATAGTCCTTACGCAGCGGGTGTCCCTCGAATCCTTCCCAGAGGAACATACGCTTCAGATTGGGATGGCCCTCAAAACTTATACCCATCAGGTCATAAATCTCTCTTTCCTGAGGGTTAGCCGCCTCGTACAGACTGACTATCGAGGGGGCTGAAAGGTTCTCTCTGCCGTAGCAGCGGGTCTTTATCACCAGGCTGTGGTTATGCTTCATCGAGGTAAGCTGATAGACCAGCTCGAAGTAGTCCAGGTAATCTACGGCGGTAATATAGCTAAGGAAGTTAAAATCAAAATCAGGGCTGGTCTTTAGAAATGAAACAATATCGGGGAGGGCCTCGCTCTTGACGAGTATGTTGTTCTCGTCCGAATCGATAATGCCTGATTGTAATTGCTGTTCGAGTTTTTCGGCTACTGCTTTTCCTGAGAGAGCGATAGTCATTCTGTTATTGTTCTTCCTGTGCGAAGTTCTTTCTCTTGGCTATTTTTTCCTGCAACATCTGGATGCCCTGGATAAGGCTTTCCGGTCGGGGAGGGCATCCCGGTATATAGACATCAACCGGAATAATACGGTTGTACCCGGGGACAACGTTGTAACCAGAGCGGAAAATACCGCCGCTGACGGCGCAGGCTCCCATGGCTATCACCCATTTCGGCTCTGCCATCTGGTTATAAATCCGCCTGATATTGGGCGCGTGCTTCCAGGTTAACGTTCCGGCGGTAATCATTAGGTCTGCCTGACGGGGCGAGGCACGGAGGATTTCCATACCGAAGCGCGATATGTCAAAGCGGGGACCCATGGCGGCAATAAATTCAAAGGCACAGCAGGCGGGGAAACACAGCGATACCCACGGAGAGGAACGCCTTCCCCAGTTAATCACCCAGTCCACCGTGGTGAGCAATACATTCTGTTTCAGCTCTTCGTCCAGCCACTGGTCCGGGTCAGGGATCGGTTTCTGGCTGTTCGCTTTCAGTTCCTCGATAGCCTGACCTTCATACCGGTCAATTTCTTCATCGGAATAGATAAAATCTCCGGGTCGCGTTATTTCCATTCCAGGACCTTCTTTCTCCAGGCATACAGGTACCCGACAATAACAATAAACAGCAGGACAAGTATCGCTATAAAGCCGGTATTGCCCAGTCCTTTAAGTTCAACCGCCCAGGGATAGAGGAAGACAACCAGGACGTCAAGGGCAAGGAATACCAGAGCGTAGAAATAAAAACGGAAGTTGAACCGTACCCAGGTCTTGCCAATGGTTTCCATCCCGCACTCAAAGGTAAGGTTTTTCAGTGGATTAGGATTGTGCGGGACGACTTTAAGAAATCTGAGGATAACGGGGATAATGACCATTATGGAGGCTAAACAAATTGTAAAAATGATGAATAAGCCGATATAGCCGAAGTCAGACAGCAACTATTATCCCCCTTGAATTGAATAACAGCGCTTATCAGTATAACATCAGCAATTGAAAAATACAAGGGGACATATCTTTTTTACCGGGTGATGAAGCTTCTCTACTTTTAGGTCTGTTTTCCCATGAAGCGTGCCGTTTGCCGGTAACGGCGAGTGTTTGTGACAACTGGCAAATCGGGGGCAAGGTAGAAAAGTTCACCTAGTTTGTGATTGGGGAAGGCTTTCATTGCTCCTACGATGAATTTCTGGTTTATCTGTCGTTTACCTTCTCGGACGCGGTAAATCTGGCTGACAGATATACCCATAGCTGCTGCCAGTTCGGAGAGGTTCTTATAGTGCCCGTCACATAGCTCGAAGATTTTTGTTTTTACTATCATCTCGGTTTACCAGTGACTTATGGCGATATTATAGCCAATAATATGCCATTTGTCAAGTATTTAGAATCCCGTCTATATATCCAGAGACTCAATCCAGCCCGTGTGTTAAAATCTAACTGAGGTGGATGTTTGTTTCCGTTACTGGCAACGGTTGTTTTAGTTTCACTGTCGGGGGTAATGATTCCCGGACCGATGTTTGCCGTCGCGGTAGCTAAGAGCTACCGGTCGCCCTGGGCAGGTACTCAGATGGCAATCGGTCATGTTATAGTAGAAATCCCGCTGATACTGCTTATATACTTCGGCTTCGCCCAGTTCTTCGAGAACACCACGGTACGGCTTGTCCTCAGCCTGCTCGGCGGCGTAATGATTATATGGATGGGCATTGCCATGTTTCGAGCCCGCGCCGGAGTTGTCCGTAAAGGAAGCGACCTGAAATACAACGCCCTTACCGCCGGCATAATAACCAGCGGACTTAACCCCTACTTTTATCTCTGGTGGGCGACCGCCGGTAGCGCCCTGGTGATGAGCTTTCTGGACTTCGGAATAACCGGGCTGGTCGTATTCATTCTGGTCCACTGGCTGTGCGACCTTGCCTGGCTTTCCTTCGTTTCATTCCTGGTTTACAAAACGCAGTCACTCTGGGGCGAGAAGGTTCAGGAATGGATATTCATCGGGTGCAGCCTGCTGCTTATCGGATTCGGCAGCTGGTTCATTGTTTCGGGTATACAACTGGTAGCATAACTCACTTATAAACTAATTCCCCATTCACCTGTCTGATTATTATTACCTCACCCCTTACCCTTCAGGATGAACCCATCTCTCCCGATAAAATAGGGAAACCGTTGTATAGAAATGAGGAGTTACCCTGGCTGGAGAGTGGAGTAAAAGAGAGAGTCCCGATACATCGGGACTCTCAAAAACCTCTCCCCCTCTCACACAGAAGAATGAACATACAGCAAATCGTGGAACTGTGTGAGAGGGGGATTAAGGCCTGCCCGCCGTACGCCTGCCCGACGCACAAGGCTTTGGTAGGCGGGAGACTTCGGCAGGCGGGGGGTGAGTATATAAATCAACCAAAGCTGAACGTTATCTTTATGGAGTATCCGACCCGGGTTCCAGGCTTTCTCTGAGACTGCAATCGGAAACGGGGCATTCCTCGCATTCTACGTCGCAGGGCTCGACGTGAATGGTTACGCTGGAGCCCGGCAGTTTGGCAGTTATATCGTCCTCCAGGTGGTCGGACATCCGGTGGGCTTCTTCCAGGCTGGAATTCCTGGGCAGCATCAGATGAAAATCAATAAAGCGGTGGCTACCCGCTTTACGGGTACGCAGCTTGTGAAAACCGGCAAGCTGCGTGGTATGTTCCCTGATAGTGGATATTATCACATCCATTTCTTCTTCGGGTAATCTTGTGTCCATCAGACCGCTTACGGATTTTTTTATGGTGAAGAACGCCGTGATGGTAATCAGCACGGCGACTATCATAGCCACGATGGGGTCAAGTATATTTACTCCTGTAATCCTGACCAGTACCAGACCGACCAGCACCGCCGCCGAACTGAATACATCGGTCAGCATATCACGTGCCGTAGCTTCGAGTGCGAGAGAGTCGGCGGCACGTGCTACTTTAGAGGCATAGAGGGAAATCAGCAGATTTATCACTAATGCCGCCGCCGTAATCGCTATCCCCACTGTTAACATCTCGACGGTAGCCCCGATAATCAGGTTCCTTACAGCCTGATAAAATATAACTCCACCGGCAAGAAATATCAGACAGGCAATAACCGCAGCGGCGATATTCTCCGCTTTTCCATGACCGAAGGTATGTTCCTCATCAGCCGGTTTGTTCGAGATTCTGATACCGATATAGCCGATAACCGCCCCGGAAAGGTCGATAACACTGTGAACAGCATCAGCCATGATTGCGATACTCCCTGTCAGAAAGCTGGCAACTACCTTAATGACAATAAGAGAACCGACAGCCAGGATAGATAGCTTGGAGACATTTTCTTTGGTAGAAAACACGCTTATATCCTTGAGCAGCAACTACAGGCAGAGACTAGCGGGTAGCCCTGTCTCTCTCTCCGCCCCGCCATATCACCAGTAAAGAAGGAGCGATGAAAAGCGAACTGTACGTACCGGCAATTATACCAATCAGCAGGACTACGGCGAAATTCTGAATCACCGTGCCCACAAAGAGTATCAGGGCTATCATGACGAACAGCGTGGTCAGGCTCGTATTCAAAGAACGGCTTATGGTCTCAGTCAGGCTGTTATTGACCACGGTCTTGAAACCTGCTCTGGCATCCTTGGTCAGGTTCTCACGTATTCTGTCAAAAACCACCACGGTATTATTCACGCTGTAGCCGATAACCGCCAGTATGCCGATAACGAACTTCAGGTCTATTTCCCAGCCGAAAATACCACCGAAGATGGAGAATATCCCCAGAGCGACAACGGTATCATGAATCAGGGCTACGATGGCACAGATACCGTAATGGAATGGGTGCGGCATCCTGCGGAATGCCCAGGCAATATATAACAGTATGCCGATAGCAGCGACGCCCACGGCGATACCGGCATTCCGCGTTGTCTCGGCAGCCACCATCTCGCTGACATCATCAAATTCTCTGACAGTGAGTGTCTCGAAAGTTGCCGTCAGGTCTGTCTCCAGCTCGGCCTTTTCGGTGGAACTCAGACGCGGTAAACGGACAAGAAACTCGTCCTCTCCGACGGTCTGAATAATGACGTTGGTGTAGCCCAGCCCGGCAAGCTCATTTTCCAGGTCTTCCTTTTCTACCACCCGCTCGAAGCCCACCGTCATGACCGAGCCGCTGCTGAATTCCACGCCGGCTTTGAGTCCGAATGTCGCCAAAGAGACGATACAGACTATCACCACGATACCGGCGATACCAAAAAACCAGAGTCTTTTTCCTATGATGTCAAACATTATTTCCTTCCCAGATGGGGACTGAACAGCCGTATCCGGCGTGCCAGAGCGCTACCCACGAACAGACGGAGCAGCGTCCGGGTAACCACGATGGCGGTAAACATACTCACCACCACACCGATAGCCAGGGTTAAAGCGAAGCCCTGTACCGGGGCGCTGGCAACGATACTGCTGCCCAGCCAGAAAAGTATCCCGCAGACGATAAGGGTAGTTATGTTACCATCACGAATCGCTGTCCAGGCGCGACTGAACCCAGCCTCTATAGCCGCTCCCAGCGTCCGCCCTTCCCTCAGTTCTTCCTTCATTCGCTCGAAAATGAGCACATTGGCGTCCACCGCCATACCTATAGACAGTATAAAGCCGCCAAGTCCGGCAAGAGTAAGCGTGAAGCCGGGCCACAGCTTGAACAGGGCTAGTACGAGTACCCCGTAAAAAATCAGGGCAAGACTGGCAAGGAATCCTGAGAGGCGGTAGTACAGAATCATGAACAGCATTACCACTAAAATACCAATCAGCCCCGCCCTGACACTCATGCCGACGAAATCGGAACCAAGTATCGGTGATATTGTCTGGTCATAGATAATCTCCAGGGGTATCGGGAGCCGACCGAAGTTCAATTGACTTGACAGACGGGTAGCATCAGCCAGACTCAGCCCGGTAATTACACCTCTGTCAACAATTGTTGATTGAACGGCTGGGGCAACAGGCCTCCCATTCTCTCCCCGCAGAGCTTCATTGCCATCGAAGATAGCCATCGGTTGTTTGCCGACTGAAAGGCGACCGGTAACCTGCTCCGATATCTTGCTTCCCTCTTCATCCCATTCAAAGTGGAGTTCAATCTTGCCCAGATTGTCCCTGCCAACAAATGTATTAGTCTTGAAATACCGGCTGGTAAGCTCCTTCTCTTCGCCATCGATTATAGCAACGGCGGGTTTCCACTTGCCCAGCTCGTTTTCCCATTTAGCCGTCTCGTTTTCAGATACCAGCTCCCCGAATTCCAGTAAGTCGACCCGGGCAAGCCTTTCTTTTTCTTTATCGGTGATGTCAACTCCCGGCAGCTCGATAATAATCCGGTCTTCGCCCTGTATCTGTATGAGTGGCTCGGTAACTCCCAGGGGGTTGACCCGGTTCTCGAGCACGGCTTGGGCTCCGTCCAGAGCATCGGCACGCTGGTCCGGCGCTATCGCTGAAAGGTCTGCCTGATAAACGACATGAAGACCGCCCTGCAGGTCAAGCCCGAGTTGCACGCCCTTTTTCCCGAGCGTTCCTTCCTCGATAGGCAGAACAACCAGCAGAGCAAGAACGAAAATAATCAGTACGATTATGAAGACCAGTGAGTTTCTTCTTGCCATACTATTTCACTATTCCATAAAAGGATACCTGAAAACCGCTATCCTTTTATCCTTATCCGTTCCCTCTTTCCAAGGAGTCAGGCGTACCTACCAGCCTGCCAATAAAGGACAAAGCCTCTTCTCTGGTGGTTACCTCGCCCGATGCCTGCGCCTCACGTACCGTTTCCAGGATTTCTCCTATCCTCGGTCCGGGACTTATCCTAAAGATGTTCATTATATCATATCCATCCACTATCTTGGGAGGGGTTATCACATTTTCTTTTTCAAAATGTTTACTGATTACATATTCCACCAGGCGGTTATGATCCCGCCAGCCCGTTATTTCCAGCTCCGGACCTCTGGTAGCCAGGTGGTCGGCAAGGCTGAGATACAGTATATCAAGACCGGTTTCTCCGGTATCCCGGAAATACCGGTATATCGCCCGGTCAGTCGGCAAACCCTCCTGACTCATCTGCATCGGCCGAAGATGGTGCCTGACCTCGGTCTCCACCAGCTTTATCTCTTTACTGCTGAATCTCATCCGTTCCAGCATATCAGCCACAACGGCGGCTCCCCGGGCGGCATGCCCCAAGAAACGCATCCGTCCGTCCCCATCGATAGCCCTGGTCTCAGGTTTGCTGATGTCATGGAGAAGGGCAGCCAGTTTAAGCAGTGTCTTTCTGCTGCTGCCGCTGCTGACCTCCTTTTCGAAGTGTTCGGTGAGTACCGGTCGCCAGGGAACGGCAGCCAGAATTTCCCCATCGTCATACTCCCAGGTACCCTGCCCCAGTAGAAATTCAACGGCAACTACGGTGGCGATAGAATGCTCGAAAACGTCCCAGAAGTGCTCCCTGGGTTGCTCTACTCCCCTTGTGTTCTCCAGTTCGGGAAACAAAGCCGAGAGCAAGCCCAGTTCATCAAGATAGCTTAAAGTCCGCCCTGCACCGGCAAGAGAGAATAATCGTAATAATTCTTCTCTTATTCGCTCACCGGCTACTTCAGATATGAGGTGAGAATCACGTTTAACCAAATTTTCGGTGCTACTCTCTATGCTGAAACCAAGTTCGGCGCCCAGGCGTACCGCTCTGAGCAAACGTACCGCATCAGAAGTGAAAGAAGTATCACTGATAGCACGGATTATACCGTTACTGAGGTCATCTATACCGTTATACGGGTCGATAATCTTCATATCTGACATATCTGTATCAAACCGACCCAGTTCGACCGCTATCGCGTCGATGGTGAAGTCACGCCGTGCCAGGTCCTGCTCGATACTGCCGGTAAACATGGAGAAGTCAAGCTCCTGTCGCATGCCGGATAAAGATTCCGCGTTGCCAGTAAATATTATCCTCGCCACCCCGTATTCTTCATCCAGCGGGATATACTTCCCGCCGAGAGTACCGGCTATAGCGGAGGCGACCTTCAGAGCATCACCGCCCACGGCGAAATCGATATCAGCCGTGCTCCGCCCCAAAAGCAAATCACGAATAAGACCGCCCACCACATACGCCTCGATATCATGCCCGGTGAGATAATCCCTGACCCTGCACAATACCGGCCAGATTTCCGAGTCAGCCAGACTGCTAAAAGCGTTGTGTATATCTGTTTCACTGAAACTCATACTTACAGTCCCATCATTACTTCTGCACTCAAAAACTATACTATCACCTGGGCCTTTTATCAACAGGAATCCGTTTGCTTGAGTTAGGTGACCCGTTTCATTATACTGATAAGTAAGGAGACCCGTATTATACCGGGACAACAGGCAGCTCCCCGGGTTGTAGATTGGAGGTGATTCCATGCTTCAGGTAGATGAGCTCTTTTTAAAGCTGGATGGTAAACCGATAATCAACGGAATGAACCTGCAGGTTAAAAAGGGGGAAATACATGGTGTCCTTGGTGAGAACGGCACCGGTAAGACCACCCTCGCCTACCTGATAATGGGAGTGAATAACTACAAGCCAACCGGAGGAAAGATATTGTTCGAGGGACAGGACATCGGCGAAATGTCCGTCTCCCAGAGAGCCCAGGAAGGTATAAGCCTCGCCTGGCAGGAACCTGCCAGGATTGAGGGGCTGACGGTAATGGACTACCTCAGCCTGAGTGGCAGGAATCCCGGGATTAAGAGAATCAGCGAATGTCTGGAGATGGTGGGAATGGAGCCACGGCGGTACCTGGATAGAGATATTGATAATACCCTGAGCGGCGGTGAGAGGAAAAGGATAGAGCTGGCGTCCATCATGGCAATGCAGCCAAAGCTGGCGATACTGGATGAGCCCGATTCCGGGATAGATATTGTCTCACTGCCTATTCTCCTCAGCAGCATGATGGAGTTGAACAAGCAGGGGTCGTCGATTTTGCTGATTACACACAGCGAACAGATGGTTGAGATAGCTGACAGGGTTTCCGTCCTTTGCGCCGGTTCGATACTGAAGACGGGACCGCCGGAGGAAATGAGTACCTGGTTCAAGGAAAACTGCCAGAGCTGCGTTCATATAAATGAACCGGTGTTCGAGAGCCTCAGCGAGTTGATAAGGAAGGGTAAAAATAGTGGTTAGTGGCTCGATTGAGAAAGAATACGCGGGGATGGTCGAGGCTTATGAAAAAGCCGGCGGCGATAAAGATTCCCTGGCTGATAAAGATACAGCCAAAATTGTCATCCACGAGAACAAAGTCCTGAGTTCCGACGGAGTAAGCGGTATAAAAATCGAGACGAAAGAACTGGAAAACGGCGTCGATGTCCGGTTGATAATCGAAGAAGGGGTGAAGGTTAAAAAGCCGGTGCACCTTTGTTTCGGAGTTCTTCCCGAGGAGGGTCTACAGGAAATCATCCTGAAAGTGGATGCCCGTGACAACAGCGAGGTAAGCGTAATTGCCCACTGCATCTTTCCCAATGCAGTAAAGGTTATACACAAGATGGACGCCGATATCGAGATAGGCATTAATGCCAAGTTTGATTATAAAGAGACGCATTATCACGGGGAGTTCGGTGGTATCGAGCTCATACCGAAGGCTAAGATAAAGGTCAATAAAGGCGGCGTCTGGCAGAGTACCTTCGCCCTGAGTGAAGGGCTGGTGGGTAAAATGGACTATGATTTCGAGGTATTCTGCCAGGAGGATAGCGTTGCCGAGCTTATCGTGAAGGTTTACGGAAAAGGCAACGACGATATAAAAATACTGGAAAAAATCCATCTTGACGGAGCGGGAGCAAGGGGTCTGGCGAAAAGCCGCCTGGTTCTGGGCGGTAAAGCCAGGGCAGAGGTAAGAGGGGAGACATACGGTAATGCCCCCCACTCCCGTGGACACGTTGACTGCATCGAACTGGTAAACGGGTCGGAGGCTAGGGCTACGGCGGTACCTATTGTTTCGGTGACCGATGAAACCGCCAAGGTTACCCACGAAGCGGCTATAGGCAGCGTTGACAGGCGACAGGTAGAGACGCTGATGGCGAGGGGACTGGACGAGGACAGGGCGGTGGATATAATCGTCAAAGGCATCCTGAGATAAATATGGATAGGAGAACCGACTGAGTAGGCGTGCCTGAAAAAGGGTGCCGGAGAGATGTCTTTAGATTTAACCAGGGTGGCTTCACAGGTCGGGGAGTTGCTCAACAGGCTGAAAGCCAGCCTCGGTGAGAGGCAGGAGCACCTCCGGTATGCTCTGGATACCGTACACAAACAGGCTGACGACATTGAGAGTCTGAAAAAGAAGATTGCCGCCAGCAGGACTACCTGGCTGGTGGCTGACTTGGTGGACGGACTGGGCCGGCACTATCAGGCGCCGGCACTCCCGGCTGAATTCACTGTTATAGCCAGTGACGGTTCGCATATCGACGTCGACCGCCACCGCCCGGCAAGGTGCTACCTGATAAATATCGGCAGCGTTGTTCTCCGTTACGGTACGAATCCTGATGCTTCTCTGGAGAGCCTGCCTAACCTTTACGTCAGTGATGAAGATCTGGCTATCGTTCCCCCCGATACCAGGGGGCGTGAGCAGCCGGTCGAAGGTGCCCTGCTGGGTATCAGGCGCAGCGTGGACGAGTGCCGCCGGCTGGTGGAACTGGCGGCGGAGCTGCCGCCGGGCAGCTCGACGCTTGCCCTCCTTGACGGCACTCTCATCCTCTGGGGACTGGAAGCATACCCCGAGTTTGTCAGCGAGATGCTGCTGGACGAAGGTTTGCTGGACTGTCTCAGCCAGCTTAAAAAGCTAAACGGCGAGAAAAAACTCGCCCTTGCCAGCTATATAAGCCTGCCCCGCGGCACCGATGTGATTAACACCCTGAAGGTGGCTGTGTGTCCTAATAACCCGCTGGATACGGACAAGCATTGTAAGGAATGTAAGACAAGGGAATGTGACTCCGTCGCCGGTATACGGGACAGGGAGTTATTTGCCGAAATTCTAGGCGAAGGCGAAAGGTCGGCTTTATTCATTACCCAGTCTAAGGTGGTGGAAAAACGCTACGGCGAACACCGGGTTTACTTCTTCTATGTAAACGTGGGTGATGAGATAGCCAGGGTTGAGATACCCCAGTGGGTAGCGAGAAATGATGACCTGCTGAACCTTACCCACGGTCTTGTCATCGACCAGTGCCTACGGGGTCACGGCTACCCGGTAGCGCTGTCCGAGGCGCACGAGCAGGCAGTGGTGACCGCCGCCGACAGGGAAAATTTCTGGACTCTGGTGGAGTCCTCGCTTATTGATGAGAAACTCCCTACCTACACCTCGGC
>CAZBAN010000002.1:0-5796 GCA_964489895.1 uncultured Dehalococcoidales bacterium | reverse complement strand
GCTGACCTGGTCGGCATAGCCTCGGTAGACCGCTTCGACGGGGCTCCGCCGGGACACGGTCCGCTTGAACTTATGCCCGGAGCGAAGTCAGTAATAGTGGCGGGGATAAGAATTCCCGACCCTGTGGTTGAAAGTGATACCTACCATCTAAAGATGGAAGATCTGCCTCCGGATAAAGCCGCCGGGGCAATAATGAATGATTACTACATGCAGATGGGGCATTACATACACGATTTGCTGCTGAATAGCCTGGCGGTAAAGCTGGCAAATAAAATAGAGATAGGCTGGGGATTGAGGTCATTACCCACAATCAACACTACCCATACCGGCCTGGGTCATACCACCATGGCATCCATGATAGGTTTCTTTTCGCAGCGTCACGCCGCCACGCGGGCGGGACTGGGAGAATTCGGCTTCAGCGGGCTGGTGCTGACGCCGCAGTTCGGTCCCAGGGTCAGACTTGTCTCTGTTATTACCGAAGCCGGGCTTGAGCCCGACCCCCTGATAACTGAGAAGATTTGTATGCGCGGAGCCTGTGGAGGGAAAGACGGACCGAGGTGTTTTCAAAAGTGTCAGAGCGGCGCCCTGCAACTGCGAGAAGGCGTGGACCTCGATGAAATATTCATAGATATTCCGTCCAGGACAGAGATAGGTAAATGTATTGGACCCGGAGCCGGAAGGACCGGCTTCGGTTGTGATTTTGTCGGCGGCTGCTTACGGGTCTGCCCGACAGGAATGAAGGTGACTAAAAAGAAGGCTGATTAGTAGTAATTGCTGGTCCGGCTGAGGAGGTTGAAATGGGGACAAGGTGGTGGCACTGGGTATTGCTCGGTCTTGGTATTATAATGGTCGTTGGCGGTCTTGTGTACGGATTCGTCTCGGGACAACTCGGTTAATAGAAACGGAGTTCGGATAGTAATAAATAAATCTAAAAGGGGGAAAGATGGGAACCAAGGGAAGGAAGAACGTGAGGAAACCCAAGCAGAAGAAAGATAAGAAAAAAGAAGCTAAAAAGTAGTAATAAGGGGAGTAGATGAGGGGCGAAGCCCCTCATCAGAAAAATCCTTCCCCCTTCCCCTTATCAAGGGCTTTGCCTTAAAAGTCATTCTGAGGAATCCCGATTTCATCGGGATGACGAAGAATCTTATCTCAGAAGAAATTGGTGGAGATTCTTCGCTACGCTCAGAATGACACTAGGGGATACTTTAAGGGTAATGCTCTTGTTAAGTGTAAGGGGGTTTAGGGGGATGGGGCTTGATAAATAACAAACAGGAGACATTATGGCTGAACTGAAGGACAGAGCCGGGGAGGTTATCGAGGCGAGTACCACCGAGTTCCTGACGCAGTGCTACGAACTCTACCAGTCGCCGCCGCTGGGCAGTCTGGTCAAGACGGTGGATGAGCCTGTAGAGCAGTACGGTATTGTCTACAACGCCACCACCGCCAGTATCGAACCGGGGCGGCGTCCGATAGCCCGCGGCAGGGATGAAACCAGCGAGGAAGATATCTATAACTCCAGTCCCCAGCTCCTGAAGCTGCTGCGCACCGAGTTTAACACCCTGGTCGTTGGCTACAGGGAAAACGATGCAACGTATCACTACCTGCCGGCCCGTCCGGCTCGCATACACAGCTTTGTCTACCTGTGCCAGCCTGACGAGATAAAAGAATTCAGCCGGTCTTTTGACTTCCTCAACATACTGGTCGGCAGCAGCCTGCCGGTATCTGTCGAGGAGATAGTGGCTGCCTCGCTGCGCCGGATGAGTATGGTCTATGACGAGCCGCATAGTTTCCTGGTGGCGGCGGGCAAGGAACTTGCCTTGCTCCTCGGCGGTGATTTCAACCGCCTTAAGTCCATTCTCGGTAAAATCAGGTCTTAAAACGTGAGGGCAGGGTAGAACTGAAAGAGGAAAATAGAGGAATGAGTGAAAATATTGAGAAACTGGGTATAGTCGTTTCCGGCTCATTGACCAGGGGAGTCGAGGTTAGGCTGGACGCCTCCGCATCGATTGAGGAGATGGCAGTTGGACGCTATGTCACCATCGAGGGTGGTAAGAGGCGTTTCTTTGGCATGATAACGGATATCAGTCTGGGAGTAACCGACCAGAGGCTAATCCAGGCACCGCCGGATATCTCGGACCCTTTTATGGCTGAAGTCCTGACCGGGACGAGCACCTACGGAACCCTCCACGTCCTGCCCATGCTCACCATCGGCGGCGATGTTGGCGACCTTATCGAAGGACCTCAGCCGGTCAAGACCGTACCAGGTCACTTCTCCAGGGTAAGACCGGCGTCGCAGCAGGATATAGAGACGGTGTTCGGCGGTGAGGATGCAAGGAAATTTTATATCGGGACGCCGCTGGACATGGAGACCAGAATATGCCTCGACCTGCCGGAACTGGTGAAGCGTTCGAACGGCATTTTCGGCAAGAGCGGTACCGGCAAGACCTTTCTCACCCGCTTGCTGCTTATCGGTATGCTGCAAAAGTCGGCGGCGGTAAACCTTGTATTCGACATGCACAGCGAGTACGGCTGGGAGAGCCGCAGCGAGGAAGGCAGGAAGGTGAAAGCCCTGAAACAGCTTTTCCCGGAGAAAGTGGCGGTCTTTACGCTGGATGAGGAGAACTCAAAACGGCGGCAGGTAAGCACGGACTTTGTCGTCAGGATTGGCTATGACGAGATAGAGCCTGAGGACGTATCTTTGCTGCGCCAGACGCTGAACCTTACCGAGCTTGCCGTCGAGGCTGTCTACCAGCTGTACCGCAGATTCGGTAAAAACTGGCTCCAGAGTACCCTCGATATCGAAGATGCCGAGTCTATACCGGAAGGTCTGAGTATACACGAGGGTACGCTTGGCAACCTGAAACGGGGGCTGGCGACCATCGGGCGGCTTCCTTTTCTCACGCCGTCCTCGACCGAAAACGTGGTAAAGCGTATTATCGAGTACCTCGACCGGGGGATAAACGTGGTGCTGGAGTTCGGCAGGTATACCGATATCACCGCTTACATTCTGGTGGCGAACCTTCTTACCCGCCGGATACACGGGCAGTACCGTGATAGGATGGAGAGAGCGATAGCCGAGGACAGCGCTCCGCCTCATCCGCTGGTGATTACCATAGAAGAAGCGCACCGTTTCCTTAATCCCGGGCTTGCCAGCCAGACCATCTTCGGCAACATAGCCCGTGAAATGCGCAAGTATAACGTTACCCTGCTGGTTATCGACCAGCGGCCAAGCGGTATCGATGAAGAGGTCATGTCCCAGATAGGGACAAAGATTACCTGCCTTCTGGACAATGAGCGCGATATCGATAGCGTACTGTCCGGCGTGTCCGGCAGGAGCGAGCTTAAGTCGGTACTGTCCAAGCTGGAATCCAGGCAGCAGGCGCTTATTTTCGGGCATGCCGTGCCGATGCCCGTGGTTGTCAGGACGCGTGATTACGGCTCGGCGGACTCATACCGGGAGTTTGCCTCTGGCGGCGAGGCTGACGTTCAGCAGCAGGCCGAAAAGGACATAGAGGAGCTTTGGGACTAGGGAGGAAGACAACGGGGAGATATTCACGGGAGGCGGAGTCGCTATTAGCTCGGACTAAAAAACTGCTGCGCCGCTCCGGTCTCAGGGCGAGAAAGCGACTCGGCCAGCACTTCCTTATCAACGAAGAGGTACTAGGACTTATCCTTGCCACCGCCCGGATTACGCCGGAGGATACCGTCGTGGAGGTAGGACCCGGACCGGGAGTGCTGACCGGAGAGCTGTGCAAACGAGCAGGACATGTGATTGCCGTTGAGCTGGATGACAGGCTGGCTGCGGTGCTGGAGCAGTCATTATCTTCTTTCAATAACCTGACCGTTATCAACACGGATATATTGAAAATAGAACCGGAGAATTTATTCAGTGAAGCGGGAATCGGGTCATCCGAAAACTACAAAGTGGTAGCCAACCTCCCATATTACATTACCTCTCCCGTCCTGCGTCACTTTCTTGAGGCTGAACTAAAACCCGAGTTGATGGTGGTGATGGTCCAGAAGGAGGTGGCGGAGGAAATTACGGCAAAGCCGGGTAAAATGAGTCTGCTCGGCATCGGCGTTCAGCTTTACGGCAAGCCTGAGATAGTGGACTATGTGCCGGCGGAGTGCTTTTACCCGGAGCCCGAGGTGGACTCGGCTTTGCTGAAAGTGGTGCCGCATTCTAAATCACCGGTGGAAATAACGGATAAAGAAGGCTTTTTCTCACTGGTGCGGGCAGGTTTCAGCGCTTCCCGCAAGCAGTTAGCCAACTCCCTGGCGCAGGGTCTGAAAGTGCCTAAGAATGACGTATTGAGTCTGCTTGAAAAGGCTGTGATAGAACCGCGGCGGCGGGCTGAGACCCTGACCCTAGAGGAGTGGGCACGCCTCTGGCAGGTATATTTCGGAGTGAAGGGGTAGAGATGCTGACCGTTAAGGCGCCGGCGAAGATAAATCTTACACTCGAGGTGTTATCGAAACGCAACGATGGATTTCATGAAATCAGCAGTGTTATCCAGACCATCGACCTGTACGACAGGCTGATTTTTCAAGCGAGTCAGGATGTTGCATTCAGGTCGAATATGCCGGAATGGGATGCCGAAAAGAGCCTGGTGTCCCGGGCGGTTACCCTGGTACGGGAGACTACCGGCTACTCCGGAGGAGTGGCTATCGAAGTGGAGAAACGTATCCCCCTGATGTCCGGGCTTGGCGGCGACAGCAGCGACGCGGCGGCTGTCCTGAGGGCGCTTAACCGGCTCTGGGAGCTTGATTTACCGCCGGAGAAGCTGCATGAAATGGCTGTCCGGCTGGGTTCCGACGTGGCTTTCTTTCTTTACGGAGGCACGACGCTGGTGGAGGGCAGGGGAGAGATGGTGACTCCTCTGCCGCCATTGCCCCATATGTGGGTTGTCCTGGCGGTACCTTCAGTACCAGGACCGCAGGACAAAACAAAAAAACTATATGAGAGTCTGAACGCCAATCACTATACCGACGGGCAGATTACACGGAGGTTTATTGAAGAGCTAAAGGCGGGTAGGGGACTCAAGCCATCCTTGCTTTTAAATACCTTCGAGAACGTAGCCTTTACCGTCTTCCCCGGGCTTGATGTAGCCCGTGAGCACTTCTTGAAACTGGGTGCTGTAGATGTCCACCTGGCAGGCTCGGGTCCGGTCCTGTTTACCCTGGTGGAAGACAAAGCAAGAGCTGAAGAACTTTACGCGCTTCTGCACAGTCAAAGACTAAACCCCGTAATTGCGAAAACAATATCCGACATAGAAAAACAGGAGGTGAATGAAAGTGGAAATCAAGACAGAGAGTAACCTGCAGGAAGCCTTTGCCGGTGAGAGCCAGGCGAACCGGCGCTACCTGTTTTTTGCCGAGAAAGCGGATAAGGAAGGTTACCCCCAGGCAGCCAGGCTGTTCCGGGCGGCGGCTGATGCCGAAACGGTCCATGCCAAGAACCACTTCAATGCTATGGACGGAGTCGGCTCTACCCAGGAGAACCTGATGGCGGCAGCCACGGGAGAGCACTACGAGTTCACCAGGATGTACCCTCCGTTCATCGACGATGCCGAAAGGGAAAATAACACCAGGGCGTTGCGTTCTTTCGAATACGCTAACGAGGTGGAGCAGGTCCACTACGGTCTCTTCGAGGCGGCACTCAAGGATGTTAACGAAGGCACGCCGATTAAGGATGAACCTTACTACGTCTGCCAGGTCTGCGGCTACACCGTGTCCGGCGAAGCGCCCGATAAATGCCCGGTCTGCGGTTCCAGCATTAAAGCCTTCAAGCAGATA
>CAZBAN010000001.1:96610-138673 GCA_964489895.1 uncultured Dehalococcoidales bacterium | reverse complement strand
GTCTATCCGTAACTATAAGTTGCTCATCCATCTTCTTACGCTCGGTTATGTCTTTTGATGAAATGACCCTGAAGGATTCCCCGCCTATAGTGATTGTTTCTACGGAAAGCAATACTGACTTTATATCACCCGATTTCAGACGCATTTCAGTCTCAAAATCCTGCACCTTGTTTTGTTCTGCAAGTATCCGTATGAATTTCTTCCGGTCTTCTTGCGATACCCACAATCCCAGTTCGGTTATAGTGAGACCAATACACTCGTCTCGACTATACCCGCTAGCCTGGAAAAAGGCTTCATTAACGTCGTTTATATGACCGGTATCAGGTGAAACGATAGTCATGGGATTAGGATTCGCATAAAAAACTTTAGAATATTTCTCCTCACTCTCCTTGATTGCTTCTTCCATGCTTATACGTTCTGAGATATCACGTATGAACTCAAACATCCTACCGCCGCCAACGCTGATGTAATTAACGATAACCTCAACATCAACAATTTTGCCATCTTTACATCTATGTCTGGTTTCAAAGCGGTCTCCACCGGTCTCAATTATCTTGGCGATGCGAGCTGTCGTTTCTTCTTGCTTCTCTATTGCCTCGATATCGTAAATGCTCATTTCCAGTAATTCATCGTGGCTATAGCCTAGTATCCTGCAGTAAGTATCGTTTACGTCTAAAAACCGCCCATGCATATCCAGTAGTGTCACACCAATAGGTGCAAATCCAAACAGCCTTTGATAATCTTCCATCACTGCCTCAGCTTGCTCACGCTTGGCGATGTCCACTACTACTGCACGGCTTTCAAAGACCCGGACTTTTTTCATCTAGAATTGGACCCTCAGACAAAAAGCCATAAGCTTTCTCCCCGTCCTTTCTCTGGTAGACAATCTCTTCATTTCCCCAGCCAATTTCCCGGTTAATTTCCTAAACAATCCCTCTGCCTTTACCTGTGCCAACCTTGTGATTAGCAAAAACAATGCATTCTGCCACTCTTGACACTTTTTTAACCCGTATATTTCCTTGTTTCTACAAGGTATGTTTATCTGTGATTCACCCTGGTAACCTCGGATTTGATTCTGTCTATATCGCTCTCGGAAAATAGTCTCCACCCTTTTCTGTCTCGATGGACTACATCTTTGAGAATACCCGACTTAATCCAGCGGAACAGAGTAGCTTTGCTTATACCCGCCCTCTGACAAGCCTCCGATGTTCTGTAATAAGTTTCGTTGCCAATTCTTAATGCCATATCCTGAAGTCTCTTAAGAAGTCTTGTATAAGGTTGATAATAGTCACTATTTCTTAACGATATCTGAATAACCGGACCGAAAATCTGTATATTTTCTAAACATTCCTTAAAACACCTTGATGACGTGCTTCTCCTTAAACGGTACCAGGTATAATCTCACAAAAGGGGAATATATGGCTAAAAAAGGGTACATACCGGAATAAATCATCAATAAACTCAGCGAAGCGGAATCACAGCTGTAAAAGGGAGCCACTATCGCTGATTTATCTCTGGATAACGCGATACTGAAAGAAGCAGCGGAGGGAAACTTCTAATCCCGTCCCGAAGACGCCGGCTGATAGTTTAGTTACAGGATAAACTCTGTTCAGGAGTGATAACTGTCCTTTATTTACGGCTAAAGCGATTAGGAAGTGGTTGAACAGGACAGGTGTGCAGATATTGTTTATTGAACCTGGTAGTCCCTGGGAAAACGGGTATATAGTCTCGTTCAATGGTGAATTGAGAGACGAACTCCCTATCCGTGAGGCATTTACCTATTTAACTGAAGTAAAGGTGATGATTAACAAGACTCTACCGCCAGGCGTCTATGCTGAAAGCCTGACCGTGACCACCACCAAATCGTGCACATGCCGTCTCCTCCATATTACAGAGAAGTATGTTGTAGCTTGCGAACGGGTTGTCTCCTCCGGCCGGCACCATGTAATCTTCGGGCAGTTCCTTCCATGGCTTGCCTGATGTCTTTTCTATCCCCAACCAACCATTGGTGATGAAGTCTTGTGCACCTCGCATTCTGAATTTACTTACTGGTTCAAAGCTCTTCTTCCATATCCACTCATATATGGAATCTTTGGTCTTGAATCCGTAGTCACACAGGTCCTGGGCTATCTGCGGAGGCATTACCAGGGTAAACCCGCCATCGCGAGTAGCCCAGGCGTCTTTGGTGAGGTATTCCAGGTAATTATGCGGTCCGGGAATACCTTTGACATCGAGGAATCTTGCTATGGCACCGTGTCCCGTTCTCTGAAGTGAGCGGTAAACACCCGGTGCATTACTCTGGCCTATTCCCCACTCACCCATTCCCATAGCACCGGTCATAATAATGCTTTCATCCTCCCTAAAACCCATCTCTTCGTTCAAGCCCTTCCAACCTTCCGGCAGACCTTCGGTGTACTCGGCAAAAATAAAGCCGCCATTAGTTACAGGGCTACCAAGAGTCGTTATGGTTGTGACTGTTTCCTTATAGCCACCCAGGTTACGCCACAGTAGACTGCCAACGCGACCGATGGTTTTATTAGCCGGATTCCCCGGGCCGAATATACTGTTGGTAACATTCATACCTATCTCTTTGTAAATCGGGCCACTAACAATAAAGCCTCCCCCACCACCGCGACCATCACCCGTACCGCCGCCTGATTCGGCGATAGCCAGCACAACCGGAAAGTACTCCGGCTTACAACCGGCCATGACAGCATTAACCGCAACCTGCTCTACCGTAGCTGTACGGTACATGGGCATGAAATTGACAACATCCCCCTTCTTCCTGGTAGTTGTTGATTCAACCGGTCCAAATCCATCCATTACCATATCACGCTGCAAGGTTATTATTTCATCGGGTTTGTGGCTGGTACCCTTCAGCATCTCTGCTACCCGTTCCTCTGTGGGAATAACAACCGGCATACCATCCGTATACTTGGAAAAAGGAGCATTCAGGATTCCGGGAATATTTTCCGTCTGGTTGTAGAATTCCTCGGCTTCCGGGAGAGTACCTTCAAAGAGTATTCTTGGCTCGTGCGGCTCCCATATGCCGCTTTCCTTTTCCTCATCAGATAACGGGCGGGTCAGGGCTTCGAGCACGGGCTTCACGAGTATTTCAGCTTCAGTAACCCCTCCTACAGAGTTTCGTGAAGCTACAATGTGTCGAAGCTTGGGGACCCCATACAGAGTTGAATCATGCTCCACTTTCCCGGTCTCTTCACCAAAATTGATGAGTACTGTCGGGATTCCTTCTTTCTCAAGACCTGCTAAATAAGGCAACTGCCTGTTTACAGCGCCGTGTCACCAGCACACTCCCAGAATAACTGCATCAGTGGTTTTCTTCTCTTCTTCAGACAATTCCATTGGAACGATATGATACCTTTTCTTTACCGACCAGTTTGTATTAGGATAATCAGCCTTCAGCTTTTTCTCCAGGGGTACCCAGATATCCGCTTCACCGCAGATACTCAGATGGACAGTTTTACCATCCAGATTACCAGGACGTGGCGCCAGAGGGGATGTCTTTACCGGTGGTTGTATTCCGACTGGATTGAGACATTTGTAAACTTTATCTTTTCCTGCCATTTTTTACCCACCTAAAATTATAGATTTTGTTATGATAAATACTTTAATCCCCCCGTTAAGATTTGTCAAAAGCCTTTCTAAGAATACTATCATTGACATAGTTTTCGCTTCTGGATTAACATTGGTCAAAACAAAAATAAGCTGGTTGCGAGGTCTTGTTCAGAAGGAGGCAGCAGTGAAGAAGCTCGTTAATGACCCCTATCATGTAGTTGAGGATACTATATCCGGCATCCTTAAGGCACACCCGTATCATCTACGCGGGGCTAAAGATAGTGAACGTGTTCTTGTACGCGCCGATGCGCCTGTCAGCGGCAAGGTTGCAATCTGCACAGGCGGAGGTTCCGGGCATATTCCGGTCTTTCTCGGTTATGTAGGACCAGGACTGGTTGACGGCGTATCTATCGGTAATGTCTTTTCATCTCCCAGTGCGGATGACATGCTGGCTGCTACAAAGGAAGTACACGGTGGTGCCGGGGTGCTGTACCTGTTCGGCAATTACCAGGGAGATATTATGAACTTTGAGATGGCAGCAGAGATGGCGGATATGGAGGGTATTCAGGTACAGATGAGTATCGCAAAGGATGACGTTGCCTCCGCCCCGCGTTCCGAGCGTGACCATCGCCGCGGAGTTGCCGGTATATTTTTTGCTTATAAAATTGCGGGGGCAAAAGCGGATACCATGGCAGGTCTGGAAGAGGTTAAAACCACAGCCGATGATGTGATAGAAAATACCTGCACGATGGGTGTAGCACTCACACCCTGCACAATTCCTGCTGTCGGTAAACCCACCTTTACCATAGCCGATGATGAAATGGAACTGGGCATGGGTATTCACGGTGAGCCGGGTATAGAGCGAACCAAACTGAAGACGGCCGATGAAGTTACTACAATTATGGCGGAAAGAGTTATCAACGACCTTCCTTTCAGGTCCGGCGATGAAGTGGCAGTACTCGTCAACGGACTGGGCGCTACTCCCCCTGAAGAACTGTATATTATCTACAATAAAGCTTTTGATATCATTATCGACTGTGGTCTAAAAATATACCGGAGCTTTGTAGGCGAATATGCCACGTCGATGGAGATGGCAGGCGCATCGCTAAGCCTGCTGAAACTAAACGATGAATTCAAGGAGCTACTGGATGCGCCAGCATTCTCGCCTTTCCTGCCCCAATGGGAGCGTCGATGAGCGAGTTCAGCATTGATACTGCCGGAATTATCGCCATATTACGAGAGGTTGCCTCTGACCTGAAATCGCACACTGATGAGTTACGAGAGCTTGATGCGAAGGTGGGAGATGGCGACCTCGGGGTAACTATGGAGCTCAGCAGTCAGGCTATGGTCGATTATCTGGAGTCTTCCAGCGAGACGGATATCGGGAAGTTGCTTGCCCAGTGCGGTATGAATATCAACAGGACAAGCCCTTCCACATTCGGCACCATTCTGGCATCAGCTTTTATGGGCGGAGGCAGGGCTGCAACGGGGAAAACTCAGTTGGATTTGGAGGGTCTGATTCTGATAGGTGAGGGTGCTATAGACAATATCAAAAAGCGTGGTAAAGCCGAGGCCGGCGATAAAACGCTTCTCGATACACTCATTCCGGCAGTGGAAACACTTAAAAAAGAGTGTGACAAAGGGACGGATGTAAAAACAGCTATTAAAGCCGCTACCAGAGCTGCCGAGGATGGTATGAAGGCGACCGTGAACATGAAAGCCAAGTTTGGCAGAGCCCGAATGTTCCGTGAGGGCGGTATCGGCGTGCAGGACGGTGGAGCTACCGCGATGTACTACATGATTAAATCGTTCGCGGAAAATATGCTTGCCTGAACGCCATTATGTTCAAAAGGGAGAACTGATTCGGTCTATACTGGCGTATGGATATGTTCATACTGTCAACCAAAATCAGTACTGCCCTAAAGTATCGTGACGGTGCCTTCTTTTCTGGGACCCCTGTCCTTGGTTTCTCCGAGCGGATAACCGAAAAATGCTGCGGCGTAGACATCGTAGCCTTCTGGAATTTTAAACTTCTTTTTGACTTCGGGGTCGGCGAAAAGGTCCTTTACCGTCATACCAGACCAGCCGGACATGATACCGAACGATGCGGCGGCGATGAACATATTCTCGGCGGCTAGCACGCAGTCCGCCTGGGATGTCCACAGGGAAGCGTCACCGGAAACAATAATCAGGACGGGTGCGCCCCGGAACTCTTCCTCCGGCAGTGCTACTATGCCTGGCGCCTGTGGCGGCGGTCCCGGGGGCCCACCGGGTCCTCCCGGACCGACCGGACCTCTCGCTTTCATCATTTCCTCGAGGGCGGCTTTGTACATTTCTTTGCCCTCTTTACTCTTCACCACGGTAAAGTGCCAGGGTTGTCGGTTCATACCGGTGGGAGCATATTTCCCCGCGGTAAGTATTGTATCCAGAATTTCATCGCTGATGGGGTCGCTTTTAAAAGCTTTGTAGCTACGGCGGGCAAGTATCGACTTCATGGTTTCGTTGGTCGTCATTATTACTCCTTTCAACAGATTGTACGGATAGCACTCTATCATATACTGGAACTAACTACAAAACCTGACCCTATTGAGTGTCCAGTGTATCAAGAATAGTGTAATATTCTATTGACAAACCTCCATGTCTGTATGGTAAGTAAAGATAGTGCCAGCATCTAGAGGAGGCAATCTGATTATGAAAGCAGCCGTAATACAGGAAGATGGTAGCCTTTTAGTACAGGATGTTCCGGAACCACCGGAACCGGAGCCCGACTGGGTAAAGGTGAAAATAGCTTATTGTGGAATATGCGGTAGCGAACTCCATAGTATTGACCCCGAGTACACGTCCAATTCGCCGCAGTTTCGCCGACCTCCCGACGAAGCGAATATGGGTCCGAGAATCGGCGGACACGAGGCTTCGGGAACCGTTGTCGCTATCGGCAGCAATGTAAAGGGAATTGAGGTGGGACAGAGGGTGGCTATGAATTTCCGCACTCCGTGTGGTACGTGCTACTACTGCCGGAACATGATGGAGCACTTTTGTGAAAGGGTAATTCCCGCCACGGGCTCCTATGCCGAGTACGCACTATACCATGCTAACGCAGTATATAAACTCCCGGATAATGTCAGTCTGGAAGTAGGGGCTTTACTTGAGCCGTTATCGGTTGCCGTTCACGCCGTTGACCAGGCTGAAGTTAAACCGGGCTGTACAATGGCTATAATGGGTGCAGGGCCAATAGGTATTCTGATACAGGAAGTAGCCTTAAAGGCTGGTGCAGCTAAAGTCCTGGTCTCAGAGCCGGTAAAAGCCCGGAGAGAACTGGCAAAACAGCTGGGCGCAACCATTGTTGTCGACCCCACAAAAGAAGACCTCCAGGAAGCAGCCAATAAACTCACCGAGGGCAGGGGATTCGACAGGGTTATAGATGCAAGCGGGAAACCCGCTGTTGCCAAGCAGGCGCTGGACCTGGCTGACAGATGCGGAATAGTAGTATGGGTAGCGGTGTATCCGTTCGGTACCGAGATTGGTGTTCCGGCTTTACACATGAATGGAAAAGAAATAACTATCAAAGGTGTCGTTATTTCACCGTACTGTTTCCCGAGGTCAGTAAACCTTCTATCCGAGCTTGAACTGGAACCCCTGATTTCAATCAGGCCTATCGAGGAAGTAAACGAGGCATATCATGACCTCCTTGCCGGCAAAGGAATGAAGATACTTATAAAACCATAAAACCTAAAAGGGGGTAGAGTCTTGCTCAGGTGCTAACTATAATATGGTTGTATGATATACGAGTGTTAAGAAAACTGCGGAGCTTTTTCAATTATTTATATATAAACAAAATACGTTTATAATAATGGTAACCTTTTGGTAAATAAATCGTTTATATTGTTAGAGCGGTACCAGCGAAAAACACGATTTGAGTATTCTCTAACCTGAAAGAGAAGAAACTCAATCGTTCAAGGAGAGAAAATGAGCAGGAATATATGGCTATATTCAGGTTTACTGGTGCTGGTGCTGGCGTTAATAGGATTCGGTATCTGGTTTGTTCTTAAACCAGGCGATAAGGTCGAGATACCGGAAGGTGAACCGCAGGTTTTGATGGATATCAATAATCCGGAAAAAGGAACCCTCAGCCAGCTATCCATCTATGAAGACGGCACCGTTATCCATGTGGAAGATTCGGGGATGGAGATGCCGGTTTCGAAAGGAGACGAGTTTACCAGGACATGGCGGACGGGAGATATTAAATCGGGAGACATCGAGGACCTTTTTAGCTATCTTGCTTCCATTGATTTTAATGAAATTGAATATGCGTTTTTATCACCGGATGTTGAACAGGAAACTGAATCCGTTGAAAATACGAAGTCCACAGGACCTTCACTCTATCCAGGGGGACCAGTCGATTACATAAGAATATCCGCCAACAATGGCCGGATAGAGAACACCATAGAGGCTATCGGTTATTTCGTATCCGGCAGCGAGCCGTATTCTGAACTGCCCTACCCGGTCAATTTCATCTACGCAGAACTCACCTACATCATCGAGAATAATACGAAAGTAGTTCTGGTGGAAGAATTGACTGAATAGACAGAAGCTGAATCGCAGTCATTTTAGGTTAGTCCGGAGTTAAAAGGATATCTTCCTTATACATAGAGCATCGGCAGTAATGCTCATTTACAAATCGACCGGGATCGGGTCACCCGTTATATTCTGCATAGACCATGTAGATGCCATTACTGGCTTCAGCCTGAATGTAGCCAGGTAATCCAGGCCGTGTTTTTCAATATTCGGTTTTAGAAACGGGTATTTATCAGCAATTTCCTGCTTGAGTTTGTTGTCTTTTAACTCCTCCGCCCGTCCGCTGACCCTTAACTGTATACCGTTGGCGAAGTAGCAGACTTCTGTTTCTGGGTTGGCAAGTAGCTGTTTGCATACGTTTTTCGAATAGTTGGTGAAATATATAATTCCATTCTCATCCGCCCGGTGCACTCCCATACCCCGGACGTGTGGCTTGTCGCCTTCCACCGTTGCCATATAGCCGGTTGGATTTGCCGTAATGAACTCATACATTTCTTTTTTGTTCATTATCATCCTCCTTATGTATCAGCATTCGGAATTTTAATCTGATAACTATTTTCTGTCAAGTAAACCGCTCGAGCTTTTTGGTTATTGTGCCTGCTATTTATGATGTCACTATACTGCTCTCTTGACAATACAACGCTTTAGCATGACCGCCGCCCATTCCTCGTTGAAAGGTTCTCTGTGGGCGGGGACAAACCCTATCTTAATCTTATCCATATCTGTTTACACCTCTCCCCGATGACTCTTCTGCGTATCATAATTTAGTACTTGTTCATTGTTAATTCGCTTTGACGTCTGAATGAGAGCGTGATATTCTTTTTGTACCGTGCAATCACCGGGTGCGGGAAGCATGTAAAATGAACCGGATTAAGATAGACCCTGAGCGCATCATCGGCGGTATAGACCGTAATATATTCGGCGGGTTTGCTGAACACCTCGGGCGGTGCATATACGGAGGCATTTACGAGCCTGACTCACCTTTTGCCGATGAGCACGGCTTGCGCAAGGACGTACTGGCAGCTCTCGAACGTCTTAACCTGTCGGTTATAAGGTATCCTGGAGGCAATTTCGCATCCGGTTACCGGTGGATTGACGGGGTCGGTCCTCTTTCCGAACGCCCGGCGCGTACCGACCTTGCCTGGCATGCCATTGATACCAACCACTTCGGGACCAACGAGTTCATGAATTTCTGCCGCAGGCTTAAGTCCGAACCTTACCTGGTAGTCAACTGCGGTGATGGCGATATCAGGGAAGCACGTGACTGGGTCGAGTACTGCAACGGAACCGGAGATTCTTCGCTGGTCAGCCTCCGCCGTGAGCACGGGTATGAAAGTCCTCATGGCGTGAAATACTGGGGTATCGGTAACGAGGTGGACGGTCCGTGGCAAATCGGGCATAAAACTCCACAGGAATATGCCCGCGCTTTTACCGAGTTCGGTAAGGTAATGAAATGGGTCGACCCGGATATTAAGCTTATCGCCTCCGCTGTCTCACTCTGGCAGGGAGAAATCACGGAGCGTGCCCGGTTGCTGGTGGAGCAGGCGGGTGGGTTAATTGATTACATGGCGCTTCACTGGTACGTGGGTAATCCAGACAATGACTTTCCTGCTTATATGGCTGTATCCGAGCTTCTGGAGCAGCGTCTCTGTTCATATGAAGGTCTTATAAGAGCTTTATGCCTTGAGAGAAATATCCGGCAGCCGATACCGATTGCCGTTGATGAATGGAATGTCTGGTACCGTGCACATCAGAAGCCCGACGGGGTACCCGGCAAGAATAAGCTGGAGGAAATATATAACCTTGAGGATGCTCTGGTGGTGGCGATGCACCTTAATGCCTTTATACGCCACGCCCGGTCTGTAAGGATGGCAAATATCGCCCAGATTGTGAACGTAATCGCGCCGATATTCACCAGTCCTGACGATATGGTGCTTCAGACGATTTTTTATCCCTTCGAGCTTTACAGCTCGACCTGCGGGCAGATGGCGCTCGATGTGTGGTGGGAAGGAGAAACATTCGATGGTGGGGAGTATAAAGGCGTGCGTACCCTGGACGTCTCGGCGACGCTGGATGAATCACGCAGGCAAATAGTGGTCTACGTTGTCAACCGAAGCCTGGCCGAGGCAATGGAAACAAGTATATCGTTGAATACCGGCAGCTTTAAAGAAAGAGTCCGGGTACTGACCATAAACGGAGATGATATTAAATCAGAGAACACTTTTGATACACCGAACGAGGTTTTAACTAAAGATAAATCGCTAATCGCCAATGAAAAACACCTGACCTGTACGGTTGAACCCCACTCGATAACTGCCCTGATATTCAATATTTCATAATGTGTTGGGCTTCGTCCAGTTGTATAAACGCGCTTCAGCTCTGGTAATAAACTAAAGAACCCGGTCTCATGGTGGACCGGGTTCTTTATTATGGAGCGTAGGATAAACCGGAGAGAATACCCTACTGGGGTATAGTTTATCATCAGTCAATAAAGCTGTCAACCACTTTTAGTAATTAACCCAAAACTAATCTATTGTGGTAATCTGATACGTTGGTGTGTATAATAACCCGTATATTATCACGAATAAATTTGTGCAGGGGTATATCATGGATAATGAAGAAAAAGGAGCGGTATCGAGGGAAGTAATATTAAACCGCCTGAAAAGAATAGAGGGGCAGGTAAGGGGTCTCCAGAGGATGATTTCTGAAGAACGCGACTGCGAAAGTATCGTTACCCAGCTTGCAGCCGTCCGTTCAGCTATTGACAGTGCCGGTGCGCTGGTGCTGAATAATTATATGACGCTTTGCTTTAATATTGATAGGGGTGAAAGACCCGAGGAAGACCCGGTTAATTCACTGGCAAGGGTGATAGCCATCTGGGGAAGGGTAAAAATAGGTAACAGCAAATAAGTCGTAAACCAGGCTTTTTTTCAGATGGACCTGCTTAACCAGGCAGCTGTAGTGGTAAACTCTTATATAGAGTAATACAGACTCTTATTCTGAACTGTTATTTTGCTTAAGCTTGCTTTTCCGCTTGAAAATGAGCCAGAAAGGTATGGTGGCCAGAACACTGGCGGCGATAACACCACTGAGCCACTTAGCCCATGCTTGAGAAGTAGCCACTCGAGGTTCTTCAGGTAAGCCGAATACTGACGGACGGTCAGTAAGAACATACATTACGTGCAAGCCGCCGGCTTCGTCTTCACCATACAGGTTTGCGTTCGGGTATCCGTTACTTTTTAGATTTCCGACCTGTGTTTTAGCCGCTGCCAGCAGACTACTGCGCTCTCCGAATTGAATAGCACCGGTCGGGCAAGCTTCAGCGCAGGCCGGTAACTCACCGTTACTTGTCCTGTCTATGCAGAAGGTACACTTACGGGCAGTTCCTGTGTGCTCGTCCTTGTGAGGGACACCGAAAGGGCATGCCTGAACGCAGTATCCGCAGCCGATGCACCACTCCTGGTCGATTACAACAGCCGCACCTTTATGAGTTATAGCTCCCGTGGGGCAGACCTGTTCGCAGGAAGCGTCTGTACAGTGCATACAGGCGTGCTTCCTGGAACTCCAACCTTTTTCTTCTGAATATAGGGTAAATAGAGTTGACCATGTTTCTACGGAAAGCTCGGGAGGGTCATCCATCTCAGGTCGTATTGTCTCCGGAAGGTTGTTGTAGTTCTTACATGCTGCATAACACCACCAGCAACCGATGCACTTTGAAACATCAATCAGCATTGCCATGCTTGCAAGGCTATCTACTTCGGGGGCGCTTTTGGCAGAATTAAGGAGCTTCGATGGCAGAAATAGAGCGAGACCCGCCGTGGCTCCGGCGGATTTCAATAACTCTCTTCTGCTTATTTTCATCTCCACTCCTTCGTTTCCAGCAGAATTTACTGGAACTGGAGATTAAGGGGACGGGATTTCTTTGACGATTACTCCCTGGTTAGCATCCAGTTCTTCCGCTCTTATATCTTCCTCTGTGAGGAAGATATCGCTGTTGCCGTGGCAAGCTTCACAGCTTTCGTTTTGAGGGGTATGCAACTGGATGTTATGCGGTGTGGCGTATTTCCAGGTCGGCGCCGCATTGAAGTTCGATATCAGGTTGCTGCCGTAATAGTCGCATGTATCGGCGCACGTCGGTACATGACGCAGGACCACATATTCATATGGTCTCTCTGATGACCTTATCGGATTGTAGCCTATTTCAAAGTCCATCTGTGAAGGTTCGCTGACGCGGCAGGGTATACCTTCTTCGTCGATAGAAACATGGCAACCGTAGCAGTTCTTATATGAAACGGAGTGGCATACCTGGCACTGGAGGTCGCTCAGATGCTGCTCATGCTGTGGATTATCTTCGGTATTTGTCCATACATCCTCATGACAGTCTTCACATCTGACAGTATTCGGATTATCGTATCTTGTGTCGGTGTCCTGCCCCGAATCGTGAAGCTCTTCTCCATGGCATTTTGTGCAGGTCATAGTCGCCTGGGTCCAGTGGACATCGGCCGGTATTCCTGCATTTTCGCCGAGATATTCAGCACCGACACGAGAGCCGTGGCAGGCAATGCAATTATACTGAGTGGAAGGGGTTTCCCTGATTTCATGGCTGGAAACTAAGCCTCCTCCAGTTTCATCCGGACGGCTGATATGACACTGTCCGCAGGAAGTGTGGCATGAATCACAGTGGTTCTCGAAAGCCAGGTTCATCTCCTCACAGGTATCGAAATCACAACCCCTGGTCTCCAGCGCTGTCTTGAAGCCTTCGAGTGTTGTGTGAAGACTGATTGCATTTGCATGAGCTACATCGGAATGGCAGGTATCACAGCTAACATCAGAGGGGTCGGCGATAACTCCAGCATGGGCAAGTTCTTTATCTTCAAGGCTGCTATCACCACCGTGACAGATGACGCAACCTACTTTACCATGCGTATCCTCCATAAAATCGGCATCTTTCAGGAAGACCTTCTGCCAGACCTCCAACGGAGGTAATTCGCCACCTCAGCCTTCGCCTGATGTTTCTTCGGATACCTTTTCTTCCACAACTGATGCCGTTTGCTTGAGCATGTCCTTATCAGAGTGGCAGATTACGCAGGTACTGGTCTCTTCACCCGGCACCTCGGCAGATTGGTTGCATCCGGCAACTGCCAGGATTACCAGTATCAATACTATAAATAGCGAAAAGACTATCTTCTTCATCGACTCTTTTTATTCCTTAATCGATATTAATACGTTACGTGTACTTTTTTACCATATTTCCTGGCCGGTAAGAAAGCTATTGTTCTACTTTGTACCCCTTTACTGTGCTGGCATTGAAGCACTTACCGGCATTAATTGCCGGGTCGGAAGACCATGAGCACATACCGAATTCTATGCTATAAACATCGTATCCCAGCATTTGCAGTAAAGCTGCTCCCTGGGCTGCCGATTGTCCGGTATAGCAATATATATAGACCGGTGAACCAGGGTCTATCTGGTCCAGGTTATCGGCAAGGCTGCCCAGCCCGATGTTGATAGCGCCGGGGATATGCCCTGCAGCGTAGTCGGTATCACTGCGTACGCTGATGATGGTCATATCTTCTTCCTCGGCAATCTTCATGTACAGGTCGGCAGCGGTTATGTATGCAGGTTCGACTGTCTTGGCTGCTGCTTCTATTATTGCATCTTCATCGTTAGAAGTAGTGTTATCCAGTTCAGGGTGGTCGTATTTCTTCGCTGCTGTATTAGCTGTGGTTTCAGTCTTATAGTCACCCTGGTCGACTGCCGGGTCGAACCGCGATACGTAGATTTCGGGGTCTACAGACCAGGAAGACATTCCGTGCAGCAGGTTCTGGACGTCATAGCCAAGAACACCGAGAACCGCGGCAGCAAATGAGGCCGACTGTCCGGTATAGCAATACACCAGTATTTCTTCGTTCTTGGGAAGTGTACTCAGTTCACTGAATTCGATATTGATGGCACCGGGGATATGTCCTCTGGCATAATCTTCGGCACTTCGGAGACTGACTATGTAAGGAGCGGTATCATCGACAATACTCATAAGCAGGTCAGATGATTTCATATTGCCTGCCTTGTCAGCCAGGTAGGCATCGACAGCATCTCTGACTACATCGAATTCTTCAACTTCTGTCTCAGTAGTAGTGGTTGTGGTGGTTTCTGGGGCAGCTTTATCGCCACCACCGCAGCCGGTAAGTATTGGCGTTACTGTTAATACTACTAGCAGGATGATGATGGTGACTATGCTTGACCAGGTATTGTTTCGCATCAAGTACTCCTGCCTGTAGAATTTATCCCGCGCATAAAGACCCCCGTGTTACGTCTGTGAAAAATAATTGAGTATGAAGTCTTCATAATACACTGAAGTACTCAAAACTTATAAAATATACCATACTGGTGTACCTCAGGTCAATCATATCAATATAAAATTTTAATTATATCGATATGTAGATATCATAGTAAAATTGTTATCGTTCTAGATTGTTTGGTACCTCACCCCTTACCCCTCTCCAACCAGAACCATTGGTATAGAGTGAGAAGCTATCTTGGTTGGAGAGGGGAGTTAAAAAAGAGAGGGGGCTCCGCCCCCTCTCTAAAATACTCTCCCCCTCTCACGCATTTAAATACTTACAAAGCAAAATAACGTGCTGCGTGAGAGGGGGTTAAGGGGGTGAGTATAAATACCGACAGAAACAGGACAATAACACAAAATAGCTTCGTTGACACTATGTGTATCGAAAAAGTAGACTGATAGGGGGTATAGGTACGTAAATCGTCCTGGAATAATGAAAATAAAGAAAAGATATCTGGTCGGAGCGGCAATCATTGTGATAGCGGTAGGGTATCTTCTATACCTGAGCTTCGGCAGTTCAGCCAGTTATTACGTGACAGTCAGTGAGTTCTTCGACAGAGGTACAGAGCTTTATGATATCAGTATACGGGTTGCCGGCAGGGTAGCTGATACGCCTATTGAATGGAATCCCGAGGACCTGGAACTGAAGTTCGCTATCACTGAGGGTGGTGATACTATGTCAGTGATATATAACGGTGCTAGACCAAACGGGTTCGATGCAGGTGTAAGTATCCTTGCCGAAGGGAAATTCCACTCTGACGGGATATTCCAGGCTACCCAGCTGATAATGAAGTGTCCGTCCAAGTATGAACCCGCGGAATAGATATTTTAATGGCAGAAGCAGGATATATAGTTTTAGTAATCGCACTTCTAGCAGCTATTATCTCTGCGCTGGCATCAATATTGTGTGTCAGGACCGGTCCCGGTCGAATAGCTGACGGTGCTCGAATCGGTATTTTTACGGTTTTCGGTTTGTATACACTGTCGCTTGCTATCATTCTGTATGCCTTCGTTTCCAAGGATTTCAGTATACAGGTCGTTGCGGAACATTCCAGCCGCAGTCTTCCCTGGTACTATACACTCAGCGCTCTCTACGCCGATAAAACAGGTTCGCTTTTTTTCTGGGGATGGCTGATATCGCTGTTTGCCGCCGTGCTGGCTCTTCGCAGGAATAATTATCCGCATTCCGTTAAGTATTACTCCCTTTTTATTCTGGCAATCCTTGAGGTATTTTTCACGGCATTTATCACATTAGGAATCAATGTTTTCGAGAAAAACCCTTTCCCGCCTGCTGAAGGTTACGGTCTAAATCCGCTGTTACAGAACGTCGGTATGCTGATTCACCCTCCTTTACTGTACCTGGGTTTTACCGGGTTTGCCGTCGTTTTCGCCCTGGTAATGGCATCGGTTATCAGTAAGAACCTGGACTTCGCCTGGAGCGGTACTGTAAGGAGGTGGACGATATTTGCCTGGTGTGCTCTGGGTGCCGGAAACCTTTTGGGAATGTGGTGGTCGTACAATGAACTCGGCTGGGGCGGATACTGGGCCTGGGATGTGGTTGAGAATGCGGGACTTATGCCCTGGCTGCTGGGGACGGCTTTCCTTCATACGATTTCGGTAAGGAGGCGGAGGAACTACCTGCATCTCTGGAGTCTGGTACTGATTATTTTTACCTTCGCCCTTACCCTGCTGAGTCCGTTTATCACTCACGGCGGTATTGAATCTCCTCTACATGGCTTCTATGGCTCACCGTTTCCGCCTTTCATCCTTGCCGTCATCCTGATTACTATCATCGTCTCCATAACACTGGTGTTACTCCGCGGACGGAGTAAAGAAGGTGAAGCTAAACCGGAATCTCTTATCTCGAGAGAAGGAGCTTTCCTTCTTACCAGTATCATACTGGTGCTGCTGGTCCTGGTTATTCTCACAGGAACGGTACTACCGCGAATCGTTGAGATATTTGGAGGGACAAAAATTGTTCTTGACCGTAGTTTCTTTGACAGAACGTGCGGCCCGATTCTGATAGTTCTGGTATTGTTGATGGGGATTTGCCCTCTGCTGGGCTGGGGTAAAACAGCCTGGCAGTCGGTGAAAAGGAACTTACCCTACACTTTTACTGCCTCGGTGATAATAGCGGTTATAATATTAATTACCGGTGTTGGTAACTGGTATGCAGCAGCGTCAGTAATATGCGGCTTGCCCCTTTTTACTATTTTTCTTGAGTGGGGAAGAGGAGCCAGAGCCCTCAGTAAGTCCAGGGGTGTGAATGTTTTCCGGGCGTATTTCTCCCTCCTGGCTAATAACAGACCTCGTTACGGCGGCTTCCTCGCTCATATAGGCGTTATTCTTATCGCTCTCGGAATTATAGCTTCTTCCTTTTACCAGCTTGAAACAACAAGGACGCTGGATATCGGTGAGGTGTTGGATATAGGAGACTACCGTCTGACCTATACCGAAAGAATGCTGAAACAGGACAGCATGAAATTGAGTGCCGTAGCATCGGTTTCAGTAGACAGAAACGGGCATCGTGTGGGAGTAATGTACCCGAGCCTTGATTACTGGTTCGAGCGTCAGGACAGCTTTGCTGAGGTAGCGGTACGTACCACTGCAGTTGAGGACCTCTTTATTTCGCTGGTCTGGACAGACTATACACCGGCGGATAAATCAGCCACTTTTCGCGTTCTGGTGAATCCCCTGATTGTCTGGATATGGACTGGCGGCGGGTTTTTCTTGCTGGGAGGAATACTCTCTTTTTCAGCAAGCGAGAAGAAACAACCGGGAGCGGGAGTATAGAGCATGTTCCGGATAATGATTGTACTGCTCGCCGTTTACCTGGCTTTCGGGTTATCGGGGACTGCCCTTGCCCAAACGCCCGGAGAAGGAGTGATTACCGGACAGGTAATCAACGGTACCGAGGGTGGTGGCAGCGTGGAAGGGGTGGAAGTTACCCTGCTCGAATATACCGATGATACCCTGGCAGAAACGAGAACCGCCAGCACCGATGCCGAGGGAAAATTCTCGTTCAGTAACATCGCTATAGGACATACGTATTATGTCTCGGCGAGATATATGGATGTCGACTACTACTATCCTGTTGAATTGGAGTCCGGGGAAACGACCGCATATATCGAGGTCGGAGTCTGTGACACCACCGACAGTGACCAGTCGATACGGACGGGTCTTTTCCATACGATAATAGAAGTTGAAAAAGAATATATCCTGGTAACCGAAGTCTTCTGGCTGACTAATGATAGCGACAGAACGTACACGGAGACGGATAAGGTGCTGGTCTTTTCCCTGCCTGAAGGAGCATATAGCTTCTCCGCTCCGCAGGAATTGATGCAGGACTACAAGTTATTGAGTGATAGTGAAATAAGCTATATGGTGCCATTCCCTCCGGGCGAAAGGCAACTGGTCTTTGCCTATGAGTTGCCGGGGATTGAACCTGCCGGGACTACTATTCCCCTTAAGATTGACTATCCTACAGACATTTTTCATCTGATGCTGGGGGGCGAAGTGTTCGAGGTATCGGTATCGGACCTTACGCCTGTGGAGCCTGTATATACGGAAGATGGTGAGAGGTATATCCATTACCAGGCGGAAAATCTTACCCGTGGTACGGTGCTTGAAATAAGCCTGAACAGCCTGTCCGGCAATAGATTCGTACCTGTCGTCGTAGTTTGTGTTATTATCGCTGTATTGATATCCGGTGGAGTCGTTTACCTGTTACGAAGGAGAAAGGTTGGTAAAAGCAACGAGTAATACCTCTGGTGAAGAAACCCTGGTTATAGAGGTTCGGGGGTTAGTTAAGTCATTCGGGGAACGACCCGCTTTAAGGGGCATCGATTTACAGGTAGCGCAGGGCGAACGCGTTGTAGTTTTCGGACCTAATGGAGCGGGCAAAACGACCCTGGTCAGGATATTATCGACCCTCTTAAAGCCTTCATCGGGCACCATAATACTCGAAGGTATAGACATCCGCGGTAAATCCCCTGAAATAAGAAGCAGATTAAGTCTTGTCAGCCACCAGACCTTTCTCTATGCCGACCTTACGGTCTACGAAAACCTGAAATTCTACGGCAGGATGTATGATGCACCTGACCTGGAAGATAGAATCCAGGAACTGACAGACTGGTTGCAGATTAGCTCGAGCCTGCATGACAGGGTCGGTACGCTGTCACATGGCTTGCAGCAAAGGACGACTATTGCCCGGGCTCTACTCCATCGCCCTTCGATACTTTTTCTCGATGAGCCGGAGGTCGGTCTTGACCGGAGAGCCAGTCTGGCGATAAAGGATATTATGGAGGCTGACAGCGAGCGTACCGTTATCATGACCACACACAACCTTGAACTCGGGCTGGAGTTCGGTAACAGGATAATACTCCTTGATAAAGGCAAGATAGTCTATCAGGAGCAGAGAAGCAGGATAGACGCATCGGACTTTCAACGGATTTATAGTCAGTATACGGGAACGGTGAGTGAATAGCATGGTTAAAAAAGTTGCGGCTATTTTCTGGAAAGACATACTGACTGAACTGAGGACAAAGCAGGTCATTACCTCGGTGCTGGTATTCTCCCTGCTGGTTATGGTTATATTCAGTTTTGCCTTTGGTACCGGAGGCGAAAATGCTGAAATGGCAGCTCCGGGCATTTTATGGGTGGCAATTACCTTCGGCGGAGTCCTCGGTTTCAACCGTATTTTCAACCTTGAGAAGGAGGATTCACGCCTGGAAGGACTGTTGTTATGTCCGGTTGACCGCACAGTCATTTACTGGGGAAAGCTGGCGGGCGGGTTTACCTTCGTTATGGCTGTTGCTATAGTCGTAACTCCCATATGCCTTGCCCTTTTCAACCTGCCTTTATTACTGCCCGGTCTTCTTCTGATTATCGTGCTGGCGGTTTCGGGTATCGCTGTAGTGGGGACATTATTTTCAGCTATAGCGGTCAATACGCGTGCCAGAGATATTATGCTTCCTATCCTTTTATTGCCGGTTATTATCCCCGTTATTGTTTCAGCGGTAAAAGCCACTTCACTGGTGATAACCGGCGGTTCCTGGGGCGATATTTCCGTGTGGCTGCAAATAATAGTAGCATTCGATATTATATATGCTGTGGTGGCGACTCTGGTTTTTCAGTTCGTGGTCGAAGAATAGTCGGAATCTCTTGCAGGGAAATGAAGTCTTATGAATATTAAACGTATCTCTGGGGAAAATTTACTGATAGGGCTGGGCTTCGCTCTGATGATAGCCGCTCTTTACATGGTCTTTATGTATGTACCTACCGATAAACATACCGGCATAGTACAGCGTATCTTTTATTTTCATGTCCCCGTAGCCTGGGTAGCCTTCCTGGCATTTTTCATTACTTTCATCTTCAGTATTCTGTATCTCTGGAAGCGGGACATCAAATGGGATACCATTGCCTCGGCTTCAGCGGAACTGGGTGTTATTTTTACGTCACTGGTCTTGATTACCGGTCCGATATGGGCAAAGCCGGTCTGGGGAGTGTGGTGGACATGGGATGCACGTCTTACAACCTCACTTGTCCTCTGGGTGATTTATGTGGCTTATCTTCTGGTACGGAGTTTTGCCAGTGAACCGGACAGGGGCGCCATGTTCAGTGCCGTGGTAGGTATTGTGGGCTTTATCGACGTGCCTATTGTTTTCCTGACAGTGAATCTATGGCGTACTCAGCACCCTACCATGATAATATTTGAAGGTGGACTTACGACGTCGATGCTCGTCACCCTGCTGGTGTGTATTGCCGCATTTACGGTTTTATATCTGGTCCTGATAAAGCGGGCTGCAAGGCTGAAACAAATGGAGTCCGAGGTCAGACGCATAAAAAATATAGTAGCATGACAGGAGGAAATAGATTATGGAGAACCTGGCTTACCTCTTTGCCGCATATACCATCATATGGGCAGTTATATTCGGCTATATAGTATTTATATATCTGAAGCAAAAGAAACTACAGCAACAAATAGACCTGCTGAAACAATCCGTTGAAGAACCGGACACAGGGAATAGTCCTTAATATTATACAAAGTGATGGAATAAACTGGTGATGTCTGCATCAAGCAAACGCTGGAACCCCATGGCGGGGGAGTGGGTTATTATAGCGGAAACAACGGCTGACCGTCCCTGGGACGGTAACAGCGTACCGCAGGAGCAGCAGGTATTACCGGAACACGACCCGGATTGTTACCTCTGCCCCGGTGTGGTCAGGGCCAGCGGAGTCACCAATCCCGTTTATCAGAGTACCTACGTTTTCGATAATGATTTTCCCTCTTTCAGCATGGAGATACCCGGAGAAGCAACTGATAATCCTGAAGGGGCTGTGCCGGCGTACGGGATATGCCGGGTGGTCTGTTTCAGCCCACAGCACAATCTGACGCTGGCGGAAATGGACACGGACGGTTTCATCCAGGTACTAAATACCTTCAGGGAGCAGTTTCTGGACTTATCGTCAAGACCAAACATTGAAAACGTCCTGATATTCGAAAACAAGGGAGCTGTCATCGGCGTTTCCAATCCTCACCCTCACGGTCAAATCTACGCTACGGATTTTGTTCCACGTGTACTGGAAAGGGAATACCGGATGTTTCAGCAACATCTGGAGGAAAACGGCAGTTGCCTGCTTTGCGATATTATCGGCAAAGAACTAACCGATGACCGGAGAATAATCTGCCGGAACCCGGACTTTATCGCCTACGTGCCTTATTTTGCCCGTTATTCCTACGAGGTGCATATAACCCCTTTACGCCACGTCTCTTCCTTGGCATACCTTGATAAAGCGGAGCTGGCCTCCCTGGCGGATATCTACCGGCAGGTGACTGTGCGGTATGATAACCTCTTCGAGATATCCTCCCCCAATATTACCGTATTCCACAACGCCCCCTGCGCAGAAGGCTGGGCGCCTGACCCGTTTCATTTTCATATCGAATTCTATCCGCCGCTCCGAAGCGCCAACAAACTCAAGTACATGGCTGGATTCGAGACCGGC
Organism: uncultured Dehalococcoidales bacterium; assembly: GCA_964489895.1. Lineage (GTDB taxonomy): Bacteria > Chloroflexota > Dehalococcoidia > Dehalococcoidales > UBA2162 > MGML01. The sequence continues at coordinate 117,174 of CAZBAN010000001.1, read as the reverse complement.
GGCGGTAATATTATCAATCCGACTTTACCGGAAGCAGCCGCCGAAGCCCTGAAAGTTCTCTCTCCGGTACATTACAAGAAAAGATGACGATGAGTCACGTGCAGGAACTAGCCGACGAAGTATCCCGGGCTTTTAGTACAAGGTGGGGGAAAGAAACCCGGTATATGTGCGCGGCACCAGGGCGAATCAATATCATCGGCGAGCACACGGATTACACGGGCGGCTTTGTCCTGCCTGCTGCTATCGAAAGGAATATTGTCGCAGTAGTGGGTGAGGGCTCCGATAACCTTATCCGTGGGTATTCTCTCGCTTACCAGGAGGAAGCTACCTGCGTACCGGGTGATTACGATGCCCAGCATCCCGCAATGTGGTTCCGGTACGTCATGGGGGTACTTTCGGAACTCCAGAAAACAGGATATCCGGTCGCGCCGTTCGATTTCTGCATCGGCGGCGATATACCCATCGGGTCAGGACTATCGTCTTCAGCGGCGCTGGAAATGTCAGTGCTGACCGCGATGGAATCATTTAACGGTTATCATATCGAGGACGATGAAGCCGCACGCATCTGCCAGCAAGCAGAGAATAACTTCATGGGCGTGCAGTGCGGTATTATGGACATGCTAATTTCACGGGCAGGGCGGGAGGACTGCGCGTTGATGATAGACTGTTCCGACCTGTCACGTAAATACGTCCGGATTAGTCTGCCCGGTTGTTCCTGGCTGGTCATAGATTCCGGCAGGAGGCGCAGCCTGGTAAATTCCGAGTACAACAAACGCCGTGCCGAGTGCGAAGCAGCGCTGGAAGCCGCCCGGACTATCTTCCCGGAAAAGCAGCTAGTCAATCTCAAGGACCTGATGGTAACATACCTGCCATCTCTGGAAAAAGTCCTTTCCCCTAAGCTCTATAAAAGGGTCAAACACGTGGTTACGGAGAACGAGCGCGTCAGGCTTATGATTCCCGCGCTTGAGCGGGCGGACATTGCTACCGCAGGAGAACTGCTTTATGAATCCCACAGGAGTCTTAGAGAAGATTACGAAGTATCCTGCCGCGAACTCGATATGCTCGTGGAAATCGTTTCCGGGATTGGCGGTGTTTACGGAGCAAGGATGATGGGCGCCGGTTTCGGCGGCAGCATTATAGTCCTGGTAGAAAGTCACGCGCTGGCGGCGCTGGAAAAGGCTGTCAATACAAAGTACAGTCTTTCTGGTTTTAAAGCATCGATATTGCCGGTGAAGGCATCCATTGGCGCCAGAGTTATTGTATCTTGTTAAGACCTGATGTAACATTGTATCTAAATTCTGTTGCGCTTCGGAGGGTAAATAATCGTGTTCAAAGACCCTGATATCGGGAAACCGGGAGAACAACTCCGTGAGGAGAGGTATAAAAGAATACACACCGCCTGGACTCTGGGGATTCCTGATAGAGTACCGGTCAACTGCCCGATGGGCTATTTCCCCGGCAGGTACGCGGGGATACCTTTTTCCGCAGCCTACGACGACTTCGATGCCTGGTACGATGCCTGTGAGAAGACGCTGCAGGAGTTCCGGCCGGATACATTCGGAGGTTCCGGTTACCAGTCGGGCAAAGCCCTGGCTATGCTCGGACTGAAGACCATAAAGTGGCCCGGATTCGGTGTCAACCCCAACCACATACACCAGACGATTGAAATCGACGGTCTGAAGGCGGACGAATTCGACCTGTACATGAAGGACTCGAATGACTACATGATACGCGTACAGCTTGGGCGTATCAGCGATAAACTCAAGAGCCTTGGGAAGATACCGTCTCTATACGAGCTGCTCCACGGTCCCGTAGCCCCGCAGTTACTGGCGATGGTACTCACCGACCCGGAAGTGGAAGAAACCATCGCTTTACTCCAGGAGTCCGGCCGGGAGATGAGGAAAGTCCAGGAAAAGCAGGACAAGCTACAGGAACTAATGCGGAGTTATGGTTATTACCCCACCAGGATGGTCGGCGCTTTACCCCCGTTCGATATCGTTTCACATTCGTTGCGGGGTATGCACGGTACCATGCTCGATATGTTCCGCCAGCCTGACAAACTCGTCGAGCTCTGTGAATTCGTCCTGGAAGAGGAGCTTGAAAAGACCCCTTTAATACCGGATGAAAACGGCGATATCAGGATTTTCATGACCAATACCCGCGGTGCTGATGAGTTCCTTTCCGGGGAGCAGTTCGATAAATTCTACTGGCCGACTTTTAAAAAGCTTGTTGTCACATTATGCGAACGGGGTGCCATGCCCAATATCTTCTTCGAGGGGCACTTTGACAGACATATCGAATACCTGCTGGACTTTCCGAAGGGAAAATTCACCGCCGGATTCGAAGCAACGGACATTTTTCGGGCAAAGGAAATCCTGAAAAACCACTGCTGTATCTCGGGCAACGTCCCCGTCTCGCTTCTCCAGGCAGGCACGAAAGAGGCAGTAATCGCCTACTGTAAGAAATGCATCGATGTTGTCGGCAAGGATGGCGGCTACATTCTCTCGCCGAGTACTTCAGTGGAAGATGTAAAGCCGGAAAACCTTAAGGCGATGATAGATTTCACCAAGGAATACGGAGTGTACCGGTAAGTCCATAGCTTTATGTAAAGCTATGCCTATTCTTCAGCGCCGGAATGTGAAAAAAAATGAGAGGCAGGTATCAGACCTGCCTCTCCTGTCGTTCGGTAATGTTAGGTTACTCAGCTCTGTATCAGCTTTATCATGACATCGCCGCCGTATTCGCGTGTGTCGAATAAAGCAAATGCACCGCCGCTTCGGGGTTCCCCGCTGAGGATTATCGGGATACCTTTCTCAACCAGCCTGGTCATCTCCTTTTCAAGGTCGTCCACGGTAAAGGTAAGGTCGATAATCCCCTCGCCTTTCCTGTATAAAGTCTCTCTGTAGATTTCGTTTCTTTCGAGAGGCTGAATGAGTTCCAGTACCAGGTTGCCTACCCGGGCTGTCCTGGATTTAGCTTTAATTGGGGTTTTAGGAGGGTTACCATACACCCTGATATCTGATATTGTACTGCTGTCAAATATCGTTTCAGGCTGAAACTCAGCGATTTCCAGGTACTGGTAATACTCGACCGTCTTATCCAGGTCTTTCACCACCGCGGTATGACCCCGGAACTTCCAGTCGATTATCGCGTTGCCTGCTTTCCTCTTTTTCATCTCTTCAGTCATGGGTGTCCGAAGCGACAGAAGGATGTTGCCGTGCTCGCGGGTGTCCAGGTAATCCTCGAGGCGTACCCCGTTCAGTTTGAAGTCCTGGATGATACGCAAGCCTTTCTTAACGAGTTTATCAGTTTCCTCATCGATATCAGGTACACTCATGCAGAAATGGTTTACTCCCTCACGGTAAGACAGAGCTTCCCCCAGAGGAATCTCCTTGGGAGCATGCAACACCTCGAACTCAAGGTCGCCGATATACAGAAGAGCTAGAAAGTACTCGCCTTCGGGCATTGAGAGGTCTACAACCTCATCAAATTCAACCGTGATGGCTTCATCTTCCGGCTTGAACGGATTTTGTGTTCGAGGAAGGTCGGGGGCAAGACCTAATGATTTATAGTATTCAAGGGTCCTGTCGAAATCCTTGGCGAATACTCCCGAGTGATTAAACTCCCAGTTAGTGTTCATATCATTCCTTGGCGGCAGGTTTGAACTTGGGCAGGGTTATTTCCTCCGTGACATCTTCGAAGACAACCTCTACCGGCATATTGATACTCACGTCTTCCGGTTTGCAGTCGATGACGTTGGAATAATACCGTATACCCTCGTCAGTTTCGATAATAGCTACAACATAGGGTACATCGTTGGCAAAAGCTGGATGATTACTCCGGCGTACAATTACGTAACTGAATACTTTCCCTTTACCGCTGAGTTTGACCCACTCGGATTCCGTGTGGTGGCAGTAAGGGCACATTCCGTTCGGCGGATAGAATAACCTGTCGCACCCCAGGCACTTCTGGACGCGGAACTCATGCTTTTTCATATAATCCCAGAAAGGCTTATTCTCCGCGGTTATTCCGGGTAAAGGTCTCTGAAATTCCTGATTTCTTAATGTCATCTGGCTATCTCCTTAAAATCACGGTGCCGTGGGTCTGCAGAATACCGCCGTTACCACTCACCAGAATATGATGTACGTTTTCCAGTTGCCGTTTATCACACTGTCCCCTCAGTTGCATCACGCCTTCGGTAAGGGGGGTAAATCCCATATAATAGACCTCGGAAAGTAAACCACCGGAAGTGTTTACCGGGAACTCACCGCCGGGTCCGGTGCGACCGTCTTTGAAGAAGTCCTTACCTTCTCCCTTTTGGAAGAAACCGTAACTCTGGAGCGTCACTTCCACCGTGTAGGTAAAGCAGTCATAAATCTCGCAGGCATCGATGTCAGAAAGTTTAATGCCTGCCATCCTTGTAGCCATTTCTCCGGATGCCTTAGCTCCGGTTGGCCCCGTCATGTGGGTCGATTGTTCGACATCCGCCGTATGGTGGCTCTGCCCAACACCGGCGATGTATACCGGTGGTTGCTTGAGGTCCCTGGCTCGCTCGGCGGTGGTCACGATATAAGCACGGCCGCCATCGCTGACCAGGCAGCAGTCAGCACGGCGGAAAGGCTCGGCGACCCAGGGCTCTGCAATGTAGTCTTCCTTGCTCATTGTCTTTTCGTAGAAGGTAGCCCGTGGATTGAGGTTTGCCCACTTACGCTGGGACATCGCTATCTCGGCCCAGGTGTCCGGTCCCGTCCCGTATTCGTGCATGGCTCTACGCGCAGCCAGCGCGTACTCCATATTAGCTCCAAATAGTCCATAGGCTGGCCCGGGACCCATAGGACCGCCTCCCATCAAACCGAACGAACCGGACCTATCACTCGTTCCGTAAAGGCACAGCACATAGTTAGCCTGCCCGGTAACCACCGCGAACATGGCGTGGGCGGTAATGCAGGGAGCGGTAGCCCCCATAACGTCCTCGTTAGCTAACAGTTTGAGATTATCGAATCCAAGCTTCGCGGCTACCGAGTATGATTGCTGCCTTAATGTCGGCTGAATAAGCAGTCCATCGATATCGTCTTTTGTTAACCCGGCATCCTCAATGGCAGCCTTGGCAGCCTCCTGGGCAAAGCTCAGACTGCTTACGCCCGGCACCGTCCCCTGTTTTTCCGTATATCCCACTCCGACAACCGCCGCCTTATCACTGAAATCACGTAAATCCATTCCATAAACCTCCGTGTGTTTGTTGGACTGCATGTTGATTATACAACTATGTGATTGGGTTACTCAAGTTCGGACTCTGTTCTCCGGAATATCACTTTTTCATTTCCATCGGTCTCTACTTTTTAATCAGGGCTTTACCATCGGAAAAAGCATTACCGCATTCGCTACCGACATGGCAGTATTTTCCACCGGATAATAAAACCTGGTTGATTTTTTCCATGTCCGGTTTTTCGTCGGTAAGACAATCCTGGTCCACGTAGGTCTCAATAATCTCGCCGAAAAACACGTCATAGTTGGGCAGGTCGACTACTCTATCAACCTTACACAGCATATTAACCGGGCATTCTTCAATCATCGGGGCTTTGTCAACCGCTCCGTAAAAGTTAGTGAAAACACCGGACTTATCCGTATCTTTCCCGGAAACCAGACCCACGTAGTCCATCTTCTGGACCACGTTATCGGAGGGTATATTGACACTGAAATATCCGTTTTCCTTGATACCGGCGTTTGTATAGTGGGCTTTTCTTGTTGAGATACACACCATCGGCGGGTTCATTGATAATCCGCTGTATTGACCCAGGGTGATGTAATTCGCCTTTCCGTTTACTACTGCGCCAACGATTACAGAAGGGCTGATGCCAATACGAGAATTTCCTACCATACTTTTTGCCATGAAGTACCTCCTTATTATTAGATTATTCCTGTTATAGTCTATATATTCATGTCACAGTTAGCTACTCAAGAACACCAGCTATTACCAGCTCGGCAACTTCGTCATCGGACATACCGAGAATTTCCTTTAGCACGTACTCGTTATGCTCTCCGAGCAACGGCGACCGATTTAACTCACAGGGTACCCTGGAAAGCTTGAATGGAGACGCCACGGCGTGATGTTTCCCCAGTCGAGGATGGATAAGTTCCGGAAACAGATTGCGGTGTCTCGTTTGCAGGTCGTGTTCTAGCTGGTCTTCGCCGGTCTCTACTAAACCGGCGGGTACGCCCGAGTCCTGCATCCTGGTCATTACTTCCTCAGCCGTGTGTTTAACTGTCCATTCCTCGACCAGCCGGTCGAGTTCGTCTTCGTTTTCTTTCCTTTTAATAAGAGTACTGAATTTCGATTCTCCTGTCCAGGCCGGATTGCCGATTACTTTACAGAAGTTCCGCCATTCTTCGTCGTTGGTTACGGCGATAGCGCACCACCTGTCCTCATTCTTGCAGCGGTAAGCGTTGTCAGGTTTCTGCTGATTGTTACCGTCCAGCAGTCTCTCCGCGGTCAAACCGGCACCCTGCATCTTGTTCATCACTTCTTCCACGGTGAAAGCAGCCGTCCATTCTTCTATAAACCTGCGCAGCTCTTCCCTGTTTGACTCCCTCAGTTCCCGGGTGGCGAACCTTTTCCCCTTTGTCCATTCAGGGTCTCCGATAACCCCTGTGAATTTCCCCCACTCCTCATCATCTGAAATGTTTATCAGGCACCACCTGGCTTCGTCCCGGCAGCGGTAGGCATTATGAGGAGCGGCACGGTCACAGCGGTTACCCATCCTTCCTGCCACACGGTTATTCACGTAGTAGTCGAGCATTAGAGGAGTCATAAACTGTAAGCCTGTCTCAAACTGAGAAGTATCTATATACATCCCTTTACCGGTACGCCGCCGGTAAAGGAGAGCGGCAATAAGAATGCAGATGTTGTACTGGGGAGTGATGAAATCGGTGTATACTCCTAGCTCCGGCGGAGGCCGGTCAGGCCATCCGGTAATATGACTGAAACCCGAAAGGGCGGAAAGCTGGAACCCCCAGCCGGGGTGACGGGCATAGGGTCCCGTCCGACCCTGCATACAGGAACTGAGCATGATAATATCCGGCTTTACTTGCCTGAGCTCTTCGTAGCCCAGCCCGAGTCTATCTATCGCTCCGCCGGCGAAATTTTCCACCACGATATCAGCCCAGGCAACGATTTTCTTGACTATCTCTTTACCTCTGGGGTCGGTAAGGTTAAGGGTTATTCCCAGTTTGCCTGTATTCCACTGGGTAAACTGCAGAGCGAGGTCAGGCTCGGTTGCGGATATTCTGAACTGGTCCAGATTTCTTCTGCCTTCTATCCTGATTACCTGGGCGCCATAGTCGGAGAGGGTCTTTGTTGTCAAAGGACCGACGATAACACGGGAAAAATCACAGACCTTTATTCCCTTGAGCAGTTTTTCCGTCATTTCTCCTCTCCCGTGTTAATCACGGTTATATAATCCCGTCCTGTTTTAATTCCGTGAGTTTTTTCTCCGAAATACCCAGCTCACCGGTATAAATCTCTTCATTATGCTCGCCGATGAGTGGAGCGCGCCGGGACACCTGCGGAGGTTCTTCCGTGCTTTTGGCGAAAGGGCCGGGATAGGTAATAGTTGTACCAAGCTCCGGGTGTTCAAGCTCCACCCAGTACTCTCTCGCTGCAAGCTGGGGATTCCTGGCTATCTCAGCAGTATCGGACAGAGGGTAGACCTGGGCGTTATGCTTCAGTGCCCCTTCAAGCAGTTCTTCTTTTGTATGAGAAAGGAAGAGTTTACGGGTCGGTTCCGCTATTTTCGCCAGCGTTTCCGGAGGTGTTTGCAGCATGTTAAACGTGTCCCAGTCGTACTCCTTGATAAAGTCGTCGGCTATTCCTTCATCCTCCATCCATTTGACAATGGGTATATTCCAGCGTTTTGCGGAGCCACCTCCCCAGTACATTGCATAGACATAACCGTCCTTGCACTCCCATATCCGTCCCAGAACAGCCTGGCGCGCTCCCCGGCGCATTACTTTCTTATCGAAGTCCCAGAACGCCGTCACTCTTTCGGGCGTACACCTGGTAGCCGAATCATGGATTGAAACATCGATATACTGGCCCTCACCGGTCATTTCTCGGTGGTAAAGCGCCAGTATCACCCCTTGGGCTGCCTGACTTCCGCCGTGAAGGTATGTCTGTGAATGGTGACTTATCCTGACGGGAGGGCGGTCGGCGTCACCGACGGTATACATATACCCGCCCATAGCCCAGAGCACGATATCGGAAACTTTATAGTCCCTGTAAGGACCGGTCTGACCGAAGGGTGTAATGGAGGCGAAGATAATACCGGGGTTGACCTTCTCCAGCGCCGCGTAGTCCAGACCGATTTTTTTCATATATTCGGGGGGGAAGGACTCGATTACGATGTCGGCTGTTTTAACCAGCTTTTTGAATATTTCCCGTCCGGCGCTCGTTTCGATATCGAGGGTGATACCGCGTTTATTGGTGTTATAGGCAAACCAGAATAAACTCTTCTCGGGGTCGTACTCATCGTGATAATAAGGACCCAGGTTACGGGCGGAATCGCCGCCCGGTTTCTCGATTTTTATAACATCAACGCCAAGGTCCCCCAGTATCTTGCCGCAGAGAAGCCCTTTTTCATCTGTCAGGTCTAAAGCCCGGTACGGGCTGAGCATACCCGAAGCGTTTTCTCTCTCTGCCATACTTTCTCTTACTGAGGACCTATTCACCTTTATATTCGGGCTTTCTTTTCTCCATGAAAGCCTTACGGCCCTCGGCGAAGTCTTTGGACGCTATTACCTTTGCCCCTATTTCGCTTTCGAGTGCCAGTCCTTCTTCAAGAGTCATGCTTGCGCCCCTTATCATAGCTTCTTTAACTGCGGCCACTGCCAGAGGAGCCGACTGGCATATTTTTTCCGCCCGTTCTTTTGCTTTAGTCATAAGGTCCTTCAATGGAACAACCTCGTGCACCAGTCTGACTTCGAGTGCCTCCTGGGCAGTTATGCGCTTCCCCATTATCATCATTTCCGCCGCCACACTGAAGGGTATCAAACGGGGCAGACGCTGGGTACCTCCCCAGCCGGGAATCAAGCCAAGGGTTACCTCGGTCAATCCCAGTTGTGCCGTATCGGCGGCTATTCTAATATCGCACGCCAGGGCTATTTCAAGCCCGCCTCCGAAAGCATATCCGTTAATGGCAGCGATAAGTGGTTTCCATAATTTAAGACCGCGGACAAGCGTCTCCTGGGGTGCCGGTCTACCTTCTCCACCTCCGCCTCCACTACCGGGTCCGGCGCTTCTCAGGTCAAGTCCGGTACTGAAAGATTTTTCGCCGGCGCCGGTTATTATACCCACCCATAAATTCTTATCATCACGGAAGTCGATTAACGCATCCGTCCACTCCGCCACCGCAGCCGGGCTGAGGGCATTCAATACTTCGGGGTTGTTGATGGTGAATGTAGCGATGTGACCTTCTTTTTGATAGTCTATTGGCATTATATTTCTCCCTTGTTATTATTTTTTTCGTACTCAATCACCTGAACGTTAACTGAATATTTAATACGGGCTGGTTTTATACTTTATATATCGAGTATCCGGGCGACAATATCACGGTGGTAATCACCGTCACCGAAGGAGACTTCCGAAGCCTTGGCTCTCTTGAAATAAAGGTGCATGTCGTGGTCCCAGGTGAAGCCTATACCGCCGTGTATCTGGACACCGTCGTAAGTGGCGTGCTTGTAAGTCTCGCCGCACCAGGCTTTAGCCATAGACGCCGCTATGGGTATGTCAGGATGGTTCTCCGATATTGTCCAGGCGGCGTAATACATAATCGCTGTCGCCCCTTCCACTTCGAGAGCCATATCGGCGAGTTTATGCTGGATAGCCTGGAAGCTGCCTATCGGCCGTTCGAAGGCGATTCTCTCCTTGGCGTAATCTATGGATGTTTCCAGTGCCCAACGGGCGCCGCCGGTCATCCAGGCTGATTCGGCGACCGCTGCCTCGTTCAGTATTCTCTGGACTATCTGCCAGCCTTTATCAGGCTTGCCGATTATATTCTCAGCCGGGACGGAAACGTTGTTGAAAGCCACCTCGCAAAGCTTCTCACCGGTCATTGTTTTCAGCACTTCTATGTCGATACCCTCTGTCTTAGCATCGACCAGAAAGAGCGTTATCCCGTTTTCTTTATTTTTACCGTCGGTAGTCCTGGTAACGCAGAGAAGATAGTCGGCAACGTGGGCGTCCGGTACGAACAGCTTGGTACCGTTGATAATATAATTATCGCCCGACGGAGCAGCCGTAACTGTAATTCCAGATGCCTCGAGGCTGGCGTTCGATTCCATGAACGCCAGGGTAAGTATAAGCTCGCCGTTAATCATTCCGGGGAGTATATCCTGTTTCTGCTGTTCGGTACCCGCTGCCAGGATGGTATGCCCGACCAGTACGACCGTCGGGATGAGCGGCCCGGGTACGAGGGCACGCCCGCACTCCTCAAGGAGCACCGCTAGGTCGAGAAAAGTAAAACCGGCGCCTCCGTATTCTTCGGGAAAGGACAGCCCCAGCCAGCCCAGTTCCGCCATCTTTTTCCACAGCTCCGGAGAGTACCCCTTCTCGTCCTCCATCATCTCTCTCACCAGTTCATTGGGGCACTCCTTCTCCAGAAAATCACGGGCTGAAGTCTTTAGCATTACCTGTTCTTCATCGAGTTCAAAGTTCATCAGGCGTTAATCCTCTCTTTCTAGACCCACCTGGGAAGCCCCAAGGTTCTCTCTGCAATGATATTCCTCTTGATTTCAGAGGTGCCCGTCATAATGGTGTTTCCGCGTGATGACAGGAAACTCCTCTGCCAGCTACCGTTTTTAACGGCGTTTTTGGAGCCTCTCATTAGTTGATTGTAAGGACCCTGGAGGTACATGGCGAAGTCCTGCAACCACTGACCCAACTCCATCGACAGGAGACTGCCAACGGAACTTTCAGGTCCGGGAGTTAGTCCCCTGAGCTGGCGGGTCAGGGCGCGCAGACCGATATATTTACATACGTTGGCTGCAATGTAAAACTGGGCTAGTTTTTGTCTTACTATCGGGTCTCTGGAAAGTGGTTCGCCGTTACGCTTCATCTCCTGGGCGAGTTTGATAAGTTCGGTGATGGTACTCAGCTGACCGATAGCAGAGCTTGAGTTCGATCTCTCGAACTCCAGGGTTCCCATCGAAATGTACCAGCCCCTGTTTTTCTCACCAACCATCAGTCTTTTATTGATTCGCACGTCATCGAGGAACGTTTCTCCGAATAGTGCTTCTCCGGTCATCTCTCTTAATGGGCGAATGGTAACTCCTGGAGCGTGCATGTCGAGAAGGAAATAACTTATCCCCCTATGTTTCGGTATATCGGGGTTGAAGTCTGTTCTTGCCAGCAGGATTGCCCAGTCTGCCCTCGCTCCCTGGGTTGTCCATACTTTCTGCCCGTTAATGATATAATCGTCTCCGTCTTCAACCGCTTTGGTCTGGAGATTTTTCAGGTCGGAACCCGCTTCAGGCTCGGAAAATGCCTGGCACCAGATTTCTTCTCCGCTGAGTATCTTTGGCAGGAAGCGTTTTTTCTGCCACTCTGTTCCGGCTGCTATTATAGTAGGTCCCGCCCAGCCGACTCCCAGGCCGCCTGCCCCGCTGGGAGCGCGGCGTTTAGCCATCTCCTCGTTGAAGATAACCTGCTCCATCAGGGTTGCGCCGCGACCGCCGTATTCCTTCGGCCAGGCGATACCGACGAAACCGGCTTTGTACAGTTTCTTATGCCATTCCTGGTTGAATTGGTTGTACTCATCGGATTCAGGTTCAGGACCGGAACCGTCATTCCTGACATACCAATCGGGTAAATATTTCATATTTTCATCCAGCCAGTCGTTGACCTCTTTTTTAAACGCCTCTTCTTCCGGCGTCAGGGAAAAATCCATTTCTCCGCTCCTTTCCGTATAAAATCGTCGATAATGGATTTATATGTCGGTAGGTGTATATTTTAGCACTTATAAAGTAAATATAAAATATGTCTTGTGTCATCGGCTTATATAGACCGAAGCGTTCCTCCCGGCTATACGACCGGAATTTATGGCAAAAGCGGAAGACAGCCCGGAAGCCACATGCATACAGTAATCGTGACCGTACATTCCACCGGCATCGTATCCGACGGCATAAAGACCGGGAATGACTTTATTATCTTTATCCAGCACCTCCATGTTATGGTTTATCTTGATGCCCCCCATAGTTCCCAGACATACGGTATTGGCTTTGGCAGCATAAAACTTCGGTCCGGTAATTGCACGGAGGAATCTCGGATTCTTGGCAAACACGTCATCATGCCCTTTCTCGCAGAATGAATTGTATTCATCAACGGTCGCCTTCAGTACAGCCGGGTCTGCGCCAATCTTGCCGGCAAGTTCCTCTATCGAGTCCGCCTCGAACAATTCGTCGGAAGGATTTTCCAGGGCAGCTTGTATATCTTTATCAAGGTCTGTAAATTTCTGACCGGGGTAAGTTTCAGGCGTTATCCCTTTGTCTATTCCCTCCTCAGCTATACGCCTGATTACCGAATCATCGAATATGGAATACGTGTAGCCTTCTTTATGCCTGGCATTGGCATTGCCTTCGGATGTATCAAAGAAAGTAATCCCCTCATCACAGAACCTTTCTCCAGACTGGTTTACCCAGAGGTCGGGCTGAATAACCGCAATGCTTACCCGTCCGCCGGTGCCCAGCTCCTGCCGTGATGGACCGATTCGGAAAAGCTCGACGGTTCCCATTCCTTCTTCGGCTGCTCCTATTTCAAAAGCCATTCGGATACCGTCTCCGGTCTTGTCGACATTACCGACGGGCAGCAGGTTCTCTCCCAGGTCAAAACCCGTATATTTTTTTACCCATTCCTTATTATTGAGGTATCCTCCGCTGGCAATCACGACCGCTTTTGCCGATACCTGTACGTCTTCCTCATCTCCCTCAACCACGACTCCTGCAATCCTGTCTCCTGCTTTGATTATTTGTCTTACAGGCATACCTGTCCTTATACTGACCCCGTTTTCCTGCGCCCGTGTGGTGAGTATCTTCACCACGGCAGCGCCTTCCCCCTTGACTAGATGATACGTCTGGGGAGCATTTATCATGTTGATGGTAAGCTCGGTGAACTCCACTCCTTCTTCTTCGAGCCAGGAAAGAGTCGCCGCGGATTCATCGACAATCACCCTTACCAGACGCGGGTTGTTACGCCAGTGCCCGTACTCCATGATATCCCTGAAGGCTTCATCCCTTCCGAAAGTAACATATCTCTCACGCTGCTGGCGGCTTTCCACGGCAAAAGTACCTTTAAAAAAGTTGGAGGTGCCGCCTATAGAACGGAGTTTCTCAAAAACAATTACCTTCATCCCCGCTTCCGCCGCGGTTAAAGCTGCCGAAAGTCCTGAAACGCCGCTTCCGATTACTACGACATCGGCTTCTAATGGCACATCACTCATCTAACACCTCCCTGAATGCATATAAAATATATATCTTACTCTCGGTGCACAACATATCATAGCAGATATGGTTGGTATTATGTCCAATTACATCTTGTGTGTATATTTTAACTAATAGCTGCTCCAGAATTCCACGGACTTGATTTTCAGCCTCAGGTCGCACTGCAGGCACCGGTTCGATTCGTAATCCGCGGTGTCTTTGTCCATACCCTGAACGACTTTACTAAAATCCCTGAGCCGCTCTTCCGGCGGCAACCGTGACTCTTCACAACGAGTCATATAAGCGAAGTCATCCGCCGGACCAAGGAAGGGTTCTTCCTCCAGGGAAGGCGCCAGTTTTTCATCGATATTCCCGCTGCCGCCGAGAAACTTATCGATGGCTATGGCGCTCTTCCTGCCCGAGGCTATCGCCTGAATAACGGTTGCCGTGCCGTGCACGACATCTCCAGCAGCAAACACCCCCTCCCTGCTGGTAGCAAGGGTAAAAGAGTCCAGCATAATGTGACCGCTGTCGGTGGTATCAATATCGAACCCTTCCGGAAGCTCGGGGCGCTGCCCGATGGCAAAAATTACGGTATCCGCTTCAAGGATTATGTGCGAATTTTCTCGTACTTCAATCCGGGCGTTTTTATTTTCATCGAAGCTGAATGATTCCACCTCAAGTAATTCCACTCCCTGGACTAAACCGTTTTCACTTAAAATCCGGGTTGATGTTCTGGCGGGATATACCAGTATACCCTCTTCTTCCGCCTGGCTGATTTCATCTTCGGTAGCAGGCATCTCCTCGCGGCATTCAAGACAGGCAATCTGCACTAATTCGGCTCCCAGCCTCCTGGCAACACGAGCGCAGTCGAAGGCGACATTGCCACCACCCAGTACTACAACCCTCTTCCCGAAAGTAACCTCTTTGCCCAGATTTACGTCCTTTAGAAAATCGATTCCTATAATCACTCCTTCACTATCGGCTTTAGGAATGGGAAGTCTCTGACCACGGTGAGTCCCCACCGCGACAAGAACGGCGTCATAGCCCTGACCGAGAAGCTCCCCGGTTGATTCGATGCTGGTATCGGTCCTTATCTCAACTCCTTTATTCTTAATATCTTCTATCTCGTTATCGAGTATATCTCTGGGGAGACGGTATTCGGGGATTCCGAAACGCATCATTCCCCCGGCGAGAGGCTGCGATTCGAACACGGTAACGGCATGTCCCTGGTTTGCCAGGTAGTAAGCCGCCGTCAGGCCCGCCGGTCCGGAACCGATTACAGCAACGTTTTTTCTCGTTGGAGGTTTTTTTACCGAGTTGTCCAGCCACAGCTTTTCTTCGTCATGCTCAGCGGCAAAGCGTTTCAGTTCTTTTATCGATAACGCCTGGTTTACTTCTCCCCTCCGGCAGACTTCTTCACAGGGCTGATTGCATACATATCCGAGTACTGCCGGGAAGGGGACTTTTTCTCTTATAACGGCGGCAGCCGCAGCGTAGTTCTTTTCCCGGATAAAGCGAATATACCTCGGGACGTCTATCTCGGCAGGACACGTATATCTACAGGGTATGAGCGCCGCCCTACGCTTCCTGCCCGTCCCTACCTGTTCTTTGTCCTGAATAGCCCCGGTAGGACATACCTCGGCACAGGCACCGCAGAACCTGCATCCGGCGTCGGCTAACGGCAGGTCGGAGGCGGTACCGGTATAGGTCTCCCTGCCTCCCTTTTTATAAAATAATACCCCCACTCCCCTGAGTTCCTGGCAGGCTCTTACACAGCGACCGCAGACAATGCATTTGTCCGGCTCATGAAGAAAGAGGGGGTTGCTTTTATTTATCGGGAGCAGCTTGGTACGAGTCCTTACCTTCAACTCGTCACCGATAAGGTACTGTTTGAGCGCCTGTAGCTCGCAGTTCAGGTACTTGTTACACGACTCACAGTCCTGTGGATGGCCGGCGAGTATTAGCTCCATAGCCAGCCGTCGTCTCCGGTCAATCTTCTCCGATTTCGTTCTGACGGTCATTCCATCTGACACCGGCGTCGTACAAGACGTCGGCAGTCCTTCAAGCCCGTCTATTTCGACAATACAGAGCCGGCAGGCACCGATGGGCGACAGGTCTGGATGGTAACACAGGTGCGGTATATATATTCCGGCGGTAAGCGCTGCCTGGAGCACGGTATTACCAGCCTGTGTTTCGATATCCTGTCCGTCGATGTTTATTTTTACCGTATTCACAATATTACGTCCGCTTTTTACTTATCCTGTTCAATTGGCGGGACATTTCTTGTTTTTAATGTGGGCTTCGTAATCGTCTCCAAACAGCCTGATACTGCTTAATACAGGGTTAGGGGCATCCAGACCCAGACTGCATATACAACCCTCTTTCATCGCCTCGCAGAGTTCAGTCACCAGGTCCAGGTCTTCCGGTTTGCCCATATTCTCGGAAATATCTTTAAGAATATTATATATCTGATAGCTTCCTTCCCGGCAGAAGACGCATTTACCGCAAGACTGGGTCTGAATGTAATCAACTAAATCTCTTACTATTTCGACGGCACACATGCTGTCATCGAAGACTTTAACAACACCCGAGCCAATGATGGAACCGGCTTTTTTCATCGGCTCATAGTCTATAGTTGTATTCAGAGAACTGGTATCGAAATAACTACCTGTCGGTCCACCAAACTGGACTGCCTTGATACTCTTACCGTCCGGGGTGCCACCGCCGATATCCATGACCACGCTTTCCAGGGTTGTCCCGAACGGTACCTCAACGGTATATTTATGATTTATGCTTCCGGTCAGGGTAATAACCTTTGTACCCCGGTTTTCCCCGGTACCGGAACTCGTATACCATTCCGCGCCGTTCTGAAAAATGCCGGAAACACAGCTAAAAGTCTCCAGATTATTGACAAGGGTGGGGTTACCGTTGATTCCGCTTACAGCCGGATAGACTGTCCGCAGGTAAGGTAACGGCTGCTTGCCTTCTATGGAGCGGATAAGAGCAGTTTCTTCACCTGAGATAAACGAGTCTATTTCTTCTCTCACCTCGATTACGCAAGAGAAACCAGAGTCCAGGATATTTTGTCCCATGAGGCTGTATTCTTTCATCTGCTCCAGGGCTTTCTCAAGCTGTATTTTAGTTTGTGTATTTCTTTCATTTACGCAGATAATACACCTGTAAGCCCCAACAGCATATGCTGCTATAAGCGTTCCTTCGAGAGCGGAGTGGGGGTCGCTTTCCAGAATCAGCCTGGCTGCAAGTGAATCAGGGTCGGAATCCACAGCATTGCAGACTACAAATTTCTCATCTCCCTCAGCGTCATAGCATGCCTGCCATTTGTCCGCCGTGAGATATCCGGCTCCGCCTTTGCCTCTCAAGCCTGACTTTCCAAGTTCAGCAATAACTTCAGCCGGACTCATACTGAGAGCCCTGGTAAGACCGCTATAGCCCTTCCCTTTCAGGATATAATGGTCTATGTTCCCCGGGTCGATTTTACCGCAATTTCGCAATGCCACTCTGTTCTGCAGGTAAAACAGCGGTAGCTCGTCGATACACGGTATACCGTCAGTTCTCTCTTTTCCCACAATGCCGAGGGTGATATTCCCTACCGGCCTGTCATTGACCAGATATTCACTTGATAGAGTTACAGCCGCTTCTGGATTTACATTTTTGAATAATATGGAGGGATGCCCCGGCTTTTCGATACGGACAATCGGTTCAAGGTCATAATACCCTGTGGAACCGGTGAGGATTACTTCTGCTGCCAGGTGATGCTTGCCTGTTTCCGTTAAAAAAACGTCTGAAATATCCGTCACGGCTGTGGTATTTTCAGACGCGCTGATATAAATTTCGATGCAATTATTATCGCCTAAAGATCTGTTCCTGGATTCGGCTTCGGCGTATATCTGGTCAAATTTCACTCTTATCTCAATTCTTCGGATGTTTATTTTAGGATATATAATCTTAGTTTTAGAGGAATGGGCACGTCAAGCCCTCGCCTGAATTTTCATCAGAGCAAGCCGGTTATTTGGTTATTTTCTATTTGACAAACAAGTAATTATTCAGTAGTCTAACTCACATAATCTAGCAGGATGATTTCAGATTTCCCACTTACCCTCATGTTGATGATGACTAGAGCGGTGGGAGTATACCGGAATAGGACAACTACTATGGATAAACAGGCTTTTGCCGGATTGAAGGTTCTTGACTGTACTGAAGGGATAGCCGGTCCTTACTGTACTAAATTACTGGCTGATTTCGGTGCCGAGGTTATCAAGGTTGAAAGACCGGACGGAGGAGATTGGACAAGAAAGACTGGACATTTACCCGACGATAAACCGGAATTTGAGACAAGCGGGACCTTTTTTTACCTCAATACCAATAAAAAAAGCATAACCCTCGATTTACCGACTAAAGAGGGACTGGAGATATTCAAGAAACTGATTAAGGATGTCTCCGTGCTGGTAGAGAGTTTCGAGCCCGGGAAAATGGTAGAACTCGGTCTTGCACCTGAATCACTAAGGCGGTTAAACCCCCGGCTGGTAATCACCTCCATTTCTGCTTACGGTCAGACGGGACCGTACCGCGACTACAAAGCGACCAATTTCACCGTATACGCTACGGGCGGTGCCATGTACACCCAGCGGCCCGGTACCAGACCCATGGAAAGACCGGTAATCGAAGGGGGATACCAGGCGGAGTACTCGACCGGACTTATCAGCTACATCGCCACCGTCAGCGCCCTTATTAGCGGTGGTTATTCCGAAAAAGGAATGTCTATAGATATTTCGGCGATGGAGTGTGTCGCCAGCACCCTGATGGGGCATGTTGCCGAGTACTCATATCTCGGGCTTAGCAGAAGGACCAGCCCCTTCGCAATTCACGGTTACCCCATAGGCTACAGTGTCCCCTGTAAGGACGGCTGGATAAGCCTTACCCCGGGAGTAGGCGGAGCGCCAAACATCGCTTTTTTAGTCGGTCAGCCCGAGCTTCAGGATGACCCTCTTCTCGCCGATACCCGCACCCGCATGGCAAATCCTGAAAAGCTGGATGCCCTGATTACTCCGTGGCTCCAGGAACGCGGCAAATGGGAGGTAACCAGAAAGGCCCAGGAACTGAGGCTGGCTTTCACGCCGGTGCTGAGTCCTGAAGAATTACAGAATGACGAACAGATAAAAGCCCGGGAGTTTTTCGCCGAAGCCGACCATCCGGTTATGGGAAGGGTAAAGTATCCGGGAGCACCGGCGAAATTAAAAGGCTCGCCCTGGAGGGCAGGAAGAGCCCCCCTGCTGGGTGAACACAACGAAGAAATTTATGAAGCAATCGGCTATAAGAAAGAAGAACTTGAAGAACTGAAGAAGAAAGGCATAATCTAGGCTGAAAGGAATATGGCATACAAGTTACTTGAAGGCATAAGAATACTCGACCTGACGATGGTATTCGCCGGTCCTGTCGCGACCGAGATACTTGCCGAGCTGGGCGCGGAAATCATCAAGATAGAGTCTATCCAGCGAGCCGACGTATTTACCCGGGCAAACGTCTATCCCGAGAACGAACCCGGAGAAGACCCGTGGAACCGGGGTTGTATATTCCACACGCTGAACGCTGGTAAAAAAGGAATTTCACTCAACCTTGGCAGCGAAGAAGGGAGGAATATATTCAAGCGGCTGGTTAAGATAAGCGACGCCGTAATTGAAAACTACTCGCCCAGGGTGATGGACAACTGGGGCTTGAACTACGAAGAACTGAAAAAGATAAAACCTGATATAATAATGGTCTCTATAAGCGGACTGGGTCACTACGGACCTTTGCGGGATTTTTATATGTATGTACCGGGCATGGAAGGAATGAGCGGACTGACCTATATCACCGGTTTCCCCGGAGAGCCGCCGTTGCTTTCAGGTTGTGCTTACGGAGACTGGGTAACCGGAGCCAATGCCGCTGCCGCCCTGCTGACGGCTCTTTACTACCGTATGCATTCCGGTGAGGGGCAGTACGTTGACCTTTCAGGTCGTGAGGCGGTTGCCTGCCACATCGGGGATGTCCTTACCGAATACACCATGAGCGGGCAGAATCCATCCAGAAACGGCAATAACCACCCTGCTGCGGCACCGCATGGATGTTACCGGTGTAAAGGCGAGGACAGCTGGGTAAATATCGCCGTGGAGAGCGAAGAACAGTGGCAGAGCTTTTGCACGGTTATCGGCAGCCCGGCGTGGACTGATGAAGACAGGTTTGCCAATCTCGGTGAAAGGCTACTCAACCGACAAGAGCTTGACCGTCTGGTCGAGGAATGGACCGTCCAGCACGAACATATCGAAGTAATGCAGATGATGCAGGAAGCTGGAATCGCCGCCGGCGCCGTTCTGAATATGAAAGAAATCAACACCAATCCCCATCTTATCCACCGGGGATTTTTTGAGATAATCGACCACGATAGTGGAATCGGTAAGAGACCCATCGCCAGACAGATGCCGGCGAAGTTCAGCGAAATAGAGAGTTTTGCACCGGAACGGGCTCCGCGTTTCGCTCAAGACGATGAATATGTTTTCGGTTCCCTGCTGAAAATGTCTGAGGTTGAGATGAACAGACTCGCCGAAGAGAAAATAATTGGCGGACAGCCCGACTTCCCCACGGGAAGACCCACCCGCACCGACCTGATAGAAGAGCAAAAAGCCGGCTGGTTCGACCCCGATTATCTGGGTGAACTAAGAAATATATATGGTGAAGATATCGGATAGCATATTAAGAAATGCTATCTTACCCGCGAGGTATGCGATGGTTGAAAAAGAATCCGGTATGGTTGAGACCTCTATCAGCAGAGAACTGATAGAACAGATGCGCTCAAAGTGCGGGCTCAAGCTGAATACGGAAAATTCACTGCACAATGAATATGCCACCAGAATGGCAATACTCAAGTTCGCCGAGGGTATCGGTGACACCAATCCTTTATGGCGTGACGAGGAGTACGCAGCGAAAACGCGGTTCGGCGGGATTATCGCGCCACCGTCCTTCCTTTGGGCGTGCCTGTCACACGTGCAATTCGGCTGGACCGGACTGGGAGGTTTCCACTCTGGGGGCGATATCGAGTT
>CAZBAN010000001.1:94256-96510 GCA_964489895.1 uncultured Dehalococcoidales bacterium | reverse complement strand
CATCCCTGGAAGGAAGAAGAGCTCAGGAAGATTGAGGAAGAGGTGCTGTCAGAGAAAATCAGGGGAGCCAGTACCAGGTACTGGGAGGATGTAAGGGAAGGAGGTACAATCGGGACTGTCGTGAAAGGTCCGCTCGGGCTTACGGATGTAATTGCGTTCTGTATCGGAGGGGCGATACCCACTCCCCGTCTGAAGGCACACGGTTCGGCATTACTCCAATACCGCCGCCATCCCGCCTGGGCGTTCCGCGACCCGAATACGTATGCCCTCGAGCCGATATATGCCGTCCACTACAACAAACAGGCAGCCAACGCTATGGGCCTTCCTTATCCCTATATCGTCGGTACCCAGATACACTGCTGGGCTATCAGTCTGCTGACCAACTGGATGGGTGACGACGGCTGGATTAAGAAAAGTGTTACCAGATACCAGAATTTTATTTTTCACTCGGATGTCGTCAGGTTTGAAGGTAAGATTACCGGGAAAAATGTGGACGATGCTGGAGATTACTGCGTGGAGATAGACCGTACTGCCATTAACCAGAGGCAGGAGATAGTGATGACAGGTAAGGCGATAGTTGCTTTACCTTCGAGAGATGATAATTACTGGCCGGTGGAAAGACGCGTAACCGGGAATATATAATTATCGAACTAAATAAACCGATTGATAACAGGAGGAAGTCATATGGCAAAAGAAACCGTTATCGAAACTGATGTACTCGTTCTCGGCGGAGGGGTAGCCGGATGCACCGCCGCTATTAAGTCCAGAGAGCAGGGACTCGACGTAATCCTCGTTGACAAGGCTTATGTGGGAAAATCCGGTACCAGCGCCGCAGCAGGTATGCGCTTTTCCGTTTTCAATCCTGACCTCGGTGATGATTATAACGAGACTTTCAGGATGATTACGGAAGGGTCAGGTTATGTAAATGACCGTGTCTGGACCGAAATCTGCATCAAGGAATCATGGGCGGCGTATGAAACGCTCGCTTCCTGGGGCGTCCCTTTCCCCGTAGAGAACGAGGAGGAAGGAGTATTTGTCCCCAAACACAAGGTAGACAGCCCGTTCAACTCGGCGCGTATTATCAGGAGAGGAGTCCCGCCGCCGTTGAGAGAGCAGGCGCTGAAGGTCGGCGTTAAGATAATGGACAGAATAACCGTTACCGACCTGCTTATGCACGACGGCAGAGTTGTCGGTGCCGTCGGCTTTCCGTTGACTGAGGTAGAATCGATTGTTTTCAAAGCAAAGGCGACCATCCTCTGCACGGGCAGCTGGTCTTTGAGGACGGTTGGTGCCGAGACCCATAATATGACGGGTGATGGCCAGGCAATGGCTTACAGGGTCGGCGCCGAGCTTACCGGCGGTGACATGCACTCTTCACATCACGGCTCAGCCGAGTATCCTTCTTGGCGAGGGGGCAGAGCCGCCCGGGCTATATACCGCCGGTTTGTCGATGCCGAAGGTAAGGAAATTCCCTACGGCTATGAAGTAGGTCCCGCTGTGGATATCGCTTTCCACGAAGGCAGAGGTCCGATCTTCCACGACCTCGATGCCGCCACCGACGAGGAATTAGAGCGGGTCTGGCAGAGGCAGCAGAACTCTGACGGTATGGAAAGCGCCCGTATCAATTATGACCCGCGCAAACGAGGTAAACACAGGATTTCGGGCGGGCAGGACTGCACAGTAGGCGCCGGACTGTGGCCGGCAGGTACTGATTGTTCCACAACAATTACCGGTCTCTTTGCCGCCGGCGATACCCTGAGTATAAGGGCGGCTGCTTTCGGCGGTCTTCCCTCCGGAACAATCATGGGTACCAGGGCGGCAAAAGGAGCTGCCGATTATATATCAGGACTGGGAGAATACAGAGTAGACGATGACGAAATAGCCAGGGTAAGGAAAGTCATGCTCGAGCCAATCGAGCGTAAAGGCGGATTCAGTCCCGGCTGGGTAACCCAGCTGCTGCTTAACACCATGGTACCTTACTACGTGCTTCTGATTCAGCACGGTGACCGTTTGCAGGCGGCGCTGACGATGGTCGAGTTTTTCAGGGACCACTTTGTTCCCGGGCTATACGCCACGGACCCGCATGAACTCCGTCTTGCCCATGAGACCAGGAATATGGTCCTCGGCTCCGAACTGGCGCTCAAAGCCTGTCTCTTCAGAGAGGAGTCGAGGGGAGGGCGCTACCGGGAAGACTTCCCTGAAACGGATAATCCGAACTGGCTTGCCTGGACTAAAATCAAACAGGAAGACGGCA
>CAZBAN010000001.1:80877-94156 GCA_964489895.1 uncultured Dehalococcoidales bacterium | reverse complement strand
GGCTGCGGGATATGCGTTAATAGCTGCGCAACCGATGTAATAAGGATAGACGAGAAGACTAAAAAAGCCGTCATCATGTATCCGGAAGACTGCAACTGCTGCGATTACTGTGAACTGGACTGCCCGCAAAATGCTATCTACGTTAATCCCGAAAGACACTCGCCGCTGATGGTAGGCTGGATATAATACGACTTCATGTAAATCTTATTACGGAAAGGAGTGAAAATGGGAACTATTAAAGAGATTATGTACTTCGACGGTATGGACCGTAAAAATACCGATGAGATGGTAAAATTCGCCAGGAAAAGAATGGACGACCTCGGTATAAAAAACGTGGTCGTAGTATGGGGCAGCGGCTATACCATGAACAAGTTCCGGGAAGAGATAAAAGGTGAAAAAGGACTGAATGTCATCGCCGTAACCAACCCGTCGCCTCATTCTCCCGCCAAAGGCACAATGCCGATTATAATTCGTGATACGGATAGTCCCGAGGTAAAGAAACGAAAAGAGGAGCAGCTTGCGCAGGGTATTACCGAGATATACGTTACAATATTGGATGATGTCCGTGAAGAGCTGGAAAAAGAAGGTATCAGGGTCCGTTACCTGAATGACGAACTTATTCTGGGTGAACCTCTGAACTTAACCGATACCAACGCCACGAGAAGAGATATTTTAAAGCCGTTCGGGATTCCCGAGCATCTGCGCCCGCTTGATATCGATGCCGGTGAAGACCTGTCGCTCCTGACCATAATCAGCCAGGGAATGCGCGTCTGCGTGGGATGCACGGTACTCTGCGTAAAAAGCGGTCTTATCAAAGAGGGTGAGCTTACCCTGGCGATAGGAGGTGTATCCACGGGTCTGATTCTCAGGGCGAGTGCCGTTGCCAGAAACTGCCTGGTGAAGGAAATAATCGGTTTCGAGAGAGGTTCTTCGTGGCTGGAACGCGGAAATAAGATGGGCTGATTTTCTCCCGATAGTCTGAGATTTTTAAAGGCGGTGAGTCATTTCTCACCGCCTTTTTTTAGTACATTTACGCTGAAACCAGTTAAAACCATGCCCCGCTATTCACCGCCGCCGGAAATCCTGATTTCCTGTGCGGTGATATAACTTGACTGGTCGGTAACCAGAAACATGACAAGTTCGGCTATATCTTCGGTCCTGCCCATCCTGCCGAGTGGTATCGGTGGAGGTCCGGTACGCGGACCTTCCGCCTGCTTTTTGAGAAGCTCAGCCACGGATATACCCTCGGCTTTGGCTCTTTCCGCTATTGACTCGTCTCTCAGGTTGGTCTCGAAAGCACCCGGACTGATGATATTGACGTTTATTTTGTACTGCGCCAGCTCCAGGGCAAGGGTCTTGGCAAGTCCAATAATCCCGTGCTTTGAAGCGCAGTATCCGGCGCTGCCGGTATAACCCCTTGACCCTGCCAGCGAGGAGATGAACACCATCTTCTTGCCTTCCGGCTCCGGTATCATCGCCTTTGCAACCGCCTTGGCAATGAGGAAAGGACCGGTAAGGTTCACGTTGATGATATTCCGCCAGACCTTTTCATCAAGGTCTACTATCGGTGTGGCCATCGGACCCCGGATACCCACGCACTGGACGAAGATATCTACCTTTCCGAATCGGTCCAGAGTCTTGGCCAGAATATTATCGACGTCTTCGCTGCTGCTGATATCTCCGACAACAGCCAGCCCTCTTCCGCCCGCCGCCTCTATTTCCTCGACAACTGCCTCCAGACCCCGCCAGTTTTCTTCTCCGGGCCAGATGCTTTTCGGAACCATTTCTCTATCGACAGCGACCACGCTGGCTCCTTCACCGGCAAACCTCACCGAGATAGCGTGTCCCATGCCCCTGATGCTCCCGGCTCCGGTAACAAGACAAACCTTATCTTTAAGACTGTTCATTATCATTCTCCTGTCTCTTAATGTGCGCCGCCGTCGATATTTATGGTTTCACCGGTTATATAGCTGGAGTGTTCGGATACCAGAAAATACACCAGGTCGGCAACCTCACGGGGCTCGCCGGTCCTCCCCAACGGGATGTTCGGACCCATCGGCGGCGACTCAGCCCGCCTCTTCAGGAGTTCGTCAACACTGATGCCTTCTCTCTCGGCAGCGGCGACAATTCTTTCATCGACCAGGTTGGTGCTGATGGTATCTGGGTTGATGGCATTGACGTTAATTTTGTACTGCGCAAGTTCAAGTGCCAGCGTTTTCGCCAGACCGATTACTCCGTATTTCGATGCGCAGTAGCTTACACTCCCGGGAGCACCGAAAGTCCCCGCCACCGAGGCTATTATCACTATCTTTTTACCCTCTGGGTCGGGTATCATGGTCTTTGCCACCGCCTTGCAGATAAGAAACGAGCCGGTAAGGTTTACATCAATGACCCGATTCCATATTTCCTCGTCAAGCTCCACCACCGTCGGTCCTACCGGACCTCGTATGGCAGCGCAGTGGACCATAATGTCTATTTTACCGAACCTATCAAGGGCTTTGGTGACGATATCGTCGACATCTTCGCTTTTACTGATATCGGCAACGACTGCCAGTCCTTGGCTCCCCAGGGCGGATATTTCCTCGACCACCGCCTCCAGGCCGCGCCAGTTTTCATCACCGGGCCAGATACTCTTCGGAGCCATCACCCTGTCTACAACTACAATATTGGCTCCTTCTCCGGCAAGCCGTACTGCAACGGCGCGTCCCATTCCCCTGACGCTTCCCGCTCCAGTAACAAGAGCAACCTTTCCTTCAAGACTTTTCATTACTGTTCTCTCCTGGTTATATATTATGTCAATACTACTTCAGGTCCCTAAAGATATCCGCCAGACCGTAACGCTCCAGCGTTTCCTTTAGGGGCTTTCCGGTTTCGGGGTCCCAGCCCATTTTCTCGTAATAGTTTCGGCGCAAATCGTCCCAGAAAGGCATGATGTGCTTCCCTTCCGCCGGACCGTCGGAAGGTGCCGAACCGTAACGGACGGAGGGAGACTCCATTTCTTTGGTTAGTCCGTGGCGTAAGTTGAAAACGCGAAGCCGGTTAATGGTACGGAAGCCGACATCCAGGGCTTCCCATATATCAAAATCCCAGCCGGTAATCATATTAAGACAATCGACCGTTAATTGCAGGTCCTGCGCGCCCATGAAGCAGATGCCCAGAGAATCTTCAAACTGGCGCCTCCCGTTCGTCTGAGCATTATGGGTTGAGACCGCTATTGCATCGAACGGGTCTTTTATCATTTCAATGCCTATCTGTTCGGGATGAGGAAAACCACCGCTTAACTCAACCGTGCCCGTATTTGACAGGCATGTGTCTATAAGCTCCGACCAGCGTGCCCGATGGTCATGACCGCGGGGTGTCGCTCCTTTATTGGTATATATGGCACAGTTTGCGGCTTCACCGCCGACTTTCTCGGATGCCCGTTTGACTCCTTCAGCGAACATATTACCGCACCCATCCCGATATGCAATCTTTTTCAGCATCGCAAGCGTAGCCTCGGCATCACCCCACTTCATCTCGATACCGTCGAGGTCTTCTTTCTTTAGATATCCTTTCTCGTAGCACTCCATCATCCACCCTATAAGCCAACCTGATTCGTTGATATCGAAACCCAGTCTGTCGACCATATTACCCAGCATTACGGCAGCGCCCGGGTCGGTCTGACCGATTACCGAAGCCATGGCGGCAAGCCCCTCGTATTCGGGTTCCTCGCCGACAAAACCCGCATAGGGTCCCTCGGTAACCTCCGTCATCCGGCAGTGGGCAATACGGCACGCCCAGCAGGTGGTCGGCGTAGCCTTGAAGTGAGTCCGCAGGTACTCCCCTCCGAACTTCTCGGCTTCGGGGAAAAGACTGGTGGTGTAGTTCCTCACGGGTAACGCTCCCTGATGGATTATCCTCGGGAAAATAAATGCCGTTCCCCAGTCTGCCAGCATGGGGTCCAGCTTCATTGCGTTCTCGACGAGTAACTTGGCTGATTGAGACAGTCGTCTGGAATCCGCAACCTTTAACGTGCCGCGACCCCGCTCAGCTACCACTGCTTTCAGCTTCTTTGAACCCATTACCGCGCCGAGTCCGTTGTGACCGGCAACATGACCGTGGTCGCCGACCACGGCGGCAAAACGCACCAGGTTTTCACCCGCCGGACCGATGCAGTAAACGCTGCTCTGACCTTCCAGCCCTTCTTTGATGGCGTCCTCTGTCTCCCAGGTATTTTTGCCTACTAGGTGTTCGGCGTCACGCAGCTCAGCCGTACCGCCGTGAACGTGCAGGTAAAGCCACCTTCTGGCTTTGCCATGAAATATAATTCCGTCATAGCCGGAGAATTTTAAGAAGGCACCGAAATACCCGTTTGCCTGTGAGGCTCCCGCCATATTCGTCATCGGTCCCTTGCTGATTATCGAAAAGGTTCCTGAGCCACTGACTCTGGTACCGCCGAGAGGACCTGAGAAGAAAAATAAGCGGTTTTCAGGGTCGGACCACTCTATACCAGGGGGTACTTCATCGTAAAGGAATTTGGCACCAAGTCCGTTGCCACCCAGGCATTTTCTGAGCGTATCGGCATCGACAGATTCCTCGCTCATCGTTTCATTGCCAAGGTCAACACGAAGAAATTTTCCCGTATAGCCGCCAATTGTTTTTTCAGCCATCAGAATCCTCCTCCCTTTGTTGATGATACAGGCTTTCAGATATTAAGTGGCATTATGATAGCACAAAGTACAATGGCGATACCACACATAATAGTTAATAATCAGGTTGTACCGTTGTTGGTTTCTAGTAGGATACGTTACCGGGAGGTCATCCCGCCGTCCACGGGCATTATGTGACCGGTGATAAAGGAAGCCGCATCCGAACAAAGCCAGGTAACCGCCTCCGCCATATCTTCCGGCGTAGCCACCCTCTTCAGCGGTATCCCGC
The DNA here is from genome assembly GCA_964489895.1 of uncultured Dehalococcoidales bacterium. GTDB lineage: Bacteria > Chloroflexota > Dehalococcoidia > Dehalococcoidales > UBA2162 > MGML01. The sequence goes on along the minus strand of CAZBAN010000001.1, from coordinate 89,239 downwards.
TCATCATGTCCTCTTTCATACGCGGGTCAGTTCCTGTCAGATAGTCGAATAACTGAGTCCGTTCGGTGGGACCGGGGCATATCACGTTAACCCGGATACCTGAGGGTGCACATTCCAGTGCCGCTGCCCTGCTAAGCCCTATCAGACCGGTTTTGCTGGCGTCATACGCCGCAAACCCCGGCACCGGTTTATATGCCCCTACAGACGATGTGTTAACTATAACGCCGCTTTTCTGTTTCAGCATCTGCCTTATTTCGTACTTCATGCAGAGAAAGACCCCTTTAAGGTTAACGTTTATCGTTCTGTCCCATATTTCCTCCGGACAGTCAGCTATCTCGACGACAGGCAGTCGCTTGCCATCGGGACCGATGCCGGCATTATTGAAGGCGAAATCGAGAGAGCCATAGGTTTCAACAGTTTTATCTGTCAGTTCTTCAACATCCTCAGCCCTGGTTACATCGCACCTGATAAAAACCGCGTCTCCGCCGGCTTTCTTAATTAAGTCAACCGTATCTTCTCCACCCCTGATATTCGCATCGGTGGATACCACGACCTTTGCCCCTTTACGGGCGAAAACCGTGGCTGTAACTTTGCCTATTCCAGAAGCTCCGCCTGTTACAAGAGCAACTTTGCCACTAAACTCATTTGCCATCTGATAACTCCTTCAATCCGGCATTTTCGAACTAATATATGTCTCTACCCCCCCGTTTGTCAATCGACACTCATAGTGTTGACACATGCCGCTATTACAGGTAAATTTAGGCTAATCTGTCCCGATAACCATTTATCACTAAAAATAAGACAATTAAGGAGATGAGTTTATGGAACTGACCTATGATAGTATCAAGGAGTGGGTGAAGGAGTATTTCGATACTTACAGCACCTACGGTCAAAAACCGGAAACGGCGGATATGATGCATAAATTCTTCGCGCCGGACCTGGTCTTTATTCCCTATATCGCCGGAATAGGCGGACCCGAAGGGGGATTCAGGAATGCCGACGAGTTTATCCAGACGGCGAAAACACACCCGGAATGGTACGAAAGGCTGATACCCGATGATATCACCATCGATGAAAGAAGAGGAGTATTCGTTGCCCTTTTCAGGATGGAGGTAGTAGATACAAAGAAGGAAGAAGTGGTAATAAGAAAGAGTGCCATGGCTCACTATGAGCTGATGCTGGATAAAGAGGAAAATATCAAGATAAAGACGATACGCTTCTTCTGGGAAGTAATGCCCGAGGGATTCAAGGAATTCTACGAACTCTTCGGAAGAAGCGACTCCGGGAGGTAGTGAAGATGGAAATGACATATGAAAGCATACTAGCCTGGATGAAAGAATATTTCGATACCTATAATGCCTATGCCCAGAGCCCGGATACGGTGCATAAAATGGACAAATTCTTCGCCCCGGACATGGTGTTCAAACCCTACGTCGCAGGCTTGGGGGGACCAACGGGAGTGGTAAACAGCCGCGAAGATTTCTACAAGATACTCGCCGGACATCCCTCCAGTTACGAAACGTTCGAGGCTGAGGATATAGTCATCGATGACAGACGGGGAGTTGTCGTTGTTTTGCTCAGGGTGCAGGTCTTTGACAGCAAAACCAACGAGGTACTGCTGAAGAAAAGTTACCTTCCCTGGTATCAACTGGTCCTGGACGAAGAACAGAACATCAAGATAAAAAGGATACAGTTTTTCTGGGAGGTCATGCCTACGGGTATGCTGGAAGTGCACGAGTTATTCGCCGGGAAACGCTAATGGCATTTAACGGGAAATTCGAAAGACTTTTAGAGCCGGGGTATATAGGTAAGGTAAGGACTAGGAACAGGATGATAAAATCCGGCGCCGCGATGCTGTACTGGCATGAGGATGCGCTGGATATCCCCGAGAATATGATGGTTTTTTACGAAGCCCTTGCCAGAGGCGGCGTCGGACTGCTGGTAGTCGAGTCCCCTACTATCGATTATCCTTTCGGCAGGCGGTGGAAATTCAGGTACCGGATTGACGACGACAAATATGTTAAGGGATTGAGTGAACTGGTCAAAGTAATCCACAAGCACGGATGCCCCACATTTATGCAGATGAACCACGACGGCCCCTGGCAGTCAATGTGGGGACCGTCACCAATTATCCCCGGTCCGCCGATAGGCGCTTCACCCGTATCAATTGAATCCCCGACCGATTTTCACAATGAAACGCCCAGAGAGCTGTCCATAGCCGAGATAGAAGAGATAGTAGATAAGTTTGCCAGCGCCGCGGTACGGGCTGAAAAAGCCGGTTTTGACGGGATAGATATCAATGCCGGCAGCAGCCACCTGCTGCATAATTTTATCTCGCCGTTCTGGAACCGGCGGGAAGATGAGTACGGGGGCAGTCCCGAGAATAGAGCCAGATTCCCGGTTCAAATCATCCAGGAAATTAAAAAACGGCTCGGCGACGACTTCCCGGTGGCAATCACCATCAACGGAATAGAGATTGGCCAGGTAATGGGAATCGATAACGATAAGTGCATGACTCCGGAATACAGTCGGGAGATAGCCCGTATACTCCAGAAAGGCGGCGCCGACGCAATCCAGGTACGTTCGCACTGGCTGGGACGGCACACATCATCTTTTCTTACCGAGGCAATTTTTTATCCCGAGCCGCCTGTCCCGCTGAAGGACTTTCCGCCGGAGTACGACCGCAGTCATTGGGGGAAGGGCGCTAATCTGAAGCTTGCAGCCGAGATGAAGAAGAACCTTACCGTCCCGGTTCTCGTTGTCGGCAGGATGGGCCCCGAACTCGGAGAAAAAGCCCTCAGAGAGGGCAAAGCGGACTTTATCGTGATGACCAGGCGTCTGCTGGCAGACCCCGAGCTGCCAAACAAGGTTGCTTCGGGAAGAATGGAAGATATTACCCCCTGCACTGCCTGTGATACCTGCATCGACGCCGGTGTCACCAAGCGGTGCCGGATAAACGGCGCTCTGGGAACGGAAGACCTCTGGACACACCAGCCGGCTGGACCGAGGAAGAAGGTGCTTGTGGTCGGTGGAGGACCTGCCGGAATGGAAGCCGCCCGGGTCGCCGCCATGAGAGGTCACAGTGTAACCCTTTACGAGAGCAGTCACAGGCTGGGAGGGCTGTTACCTATGGCAGCGCTGGTAAAAGGCACAGAGATAGAACCGCTGCCGAAAATCGTCCGTTACCTGAAGAGCCAGATTGAAAAACTCGGCGTAAACATAAAACTCGGTAAAAAGGTAGATTTTTCAACGGTCGAGAAAATAAATCCGGATGCCGTAATCCTGGCAACCGGCGGGCTACCCACCGTGCCGGATATACCCGGCATTGATAACCGAAAGGTTATAAAAAGCGGTGAGCTGCATAAAAAACTAAAAATCTATCTCAGATTTCTCGGACCTGTACTGCTTAGATGGCTGACAAAGTTCTGGCTGCCGGTAGGAAAACGGGTAATTATCATCGGCGGAGAAATCCAGGGCTGTGAACTGGCCGAGTTCCTGGTCAAGCGGGGCAGAAAGGTCACCATCGTGGACAGCGGCGAAAACCCGGGTGCGGGAATGATAATGCACCTGCGGCAGCAGCTTCTTATGTGGTTCGAGCAAAAAGGCGTCCGGGTGATGACAGGAGTCCGGTACGTTGAGATTAACGATAAAGGGCTGGCTCTTGTTAACAAAGAAGGAGAGCAGCAGACTGTCGAAGCTGATACAATAATCATGGCTTTACCCCTGACTCCTGACGTCGAATTACTCGAAAAATTGAAAGAAATAGTGCCTGAAATATATGCCGTCGGCGATTGCAGGGAGCCGGGGTTAATCGTGGATGCAATCCGTGACGGATTGACAACCGGGCACAATATATAGCAGCGGAGGGTATAAAAATGTCTGAGACCAGGTACGGAAAATATATCAAAACTCACTCCATATCGGACGCGCCTTTTGGTCCCGTATTCACCTTCTCCGGAGAGGACGACTTCCAGTCCGATTTCTCCATGTTCGCCATTTACGTTACAAAACCGAATCTGATGGAGGAGACGCCCCACTCGCACGAGTTCGATATGTATCTCGTCTTCTGCGGCAGTGACCCTGACAATATGGAAGACCTGGGAGCGGAAATCGAGTTCTCGTTCGGAGAGGAAGAAGAGAAGCACATTATCACCAGACCGAGCGTAGTCTATATACCTAAAGGGACGACACACTGTCCCCTCAACTTTGTCAGAGTCGATAAACCGGTAATGTTCCTTCACGCAACCATTGCGTCAAGGTATAAGAAATAGACAGAATCAGTGTGATTGGATATCCCGGAGTGAATTGCCTTGACACGGGTTTTTAACGAGGTGTATCCTCTTGATACGATTGTTTCCTGATATTGTAAAATGTAACGTATATAACCTGTTTTGAAAGCTATCTGGTCGGTAAAGAAAGGGCAGTATATTGAAAATTAAAAAACTGGAAAACAAACGCGTTGACGAAGAACTGCTTATGAAAAGACGGCGGGAGGAGCTTGACAGGCTACCGCACGGCAAAGAAGTCGATTTCGACGAGGCTGTGGCGTACCAGAAGAGCCTGCCTGACTCCAAAGTATGGTGGAAGGTGATGAAAAAGCTCGAGGATGAGGGCAGGATGAGTGTATTCCCCAGAGCGGGGACGCCGTTACTCGAAGACATGGTTGAGCTGTGTCAGTCCATGAGAGATGCCGGAGTGGTGCTTATACCGGTTACCACCGACAGCTATACACGGACAGGACAGCACGAGAAAGTGGCGGAAATCATGAAAGAAGTGGAAAAGACCCGCAAGCCGCTGCTTAACGGATTTCCAATCTACTATTACAGCCTGAAAGACTGCCGGAAAATTATCGAGAACGTGGATGCCGCCCTCAGTCCGAGGGCAGCCGGTGGCGATTTTGCTATTGCCGCGGGAATGACGACCGGTGGTGGAGGCATAGGGTTCCTGCATTTCGGCAGCTACGCCAAGAATGTCTCGATAAGAGACCTCGTCAAGGGCGCCCAGGAACGTATGAGTACAGTCGGGTGGTACGCCGACAGGGGAGTAATACTATGTACCGACCTTCACGGCTGGCTGCCCGGCGCGCCGTTTCCCCTGAGCGTGGGTATAGTCGGTCTGATAATAGAAGCAGTCACTTCGGCGGCACAGGGACAGAAAGCCCTCTACCCTTTAGTACACTGCATGGGCAACATGGTCCAGGACACGGCATGGATAAGGTTTGCCCCGAGGATAATCAGGGAATACCTCGATATATTCGGTTATGAAGACTGCATGATTACCGGCTGCTGTCCGGCTCAGACACCGCTTTTCCCGGTAGCCAGGCATCTCGGCGGAGCCTTTGCTTATCTCTGCTATATCGCCATGGTCGGTTCACTGGCAAAGTGCAACGCCGTGGACCTGAGAAGCATCGACGAGGGGGCGGGAATTGCAACCACCGAGACCCACGAGGTCAGCTACCGTGCAGCCAAGTGGATTTTCGATGTAATCAGGGAACAGAGGATAGAAATCGATATCAAGGGCGTTGAGGAAGAGGAGAGAATAACCGAGATTGAGGTCAGGGCGATTATGGACAGGATTCTTGACCTCGGAGATGGCGATATTGCCGAAGGCACGGTGAAAGCCGTGGAGTCCGGAGTTCTGGATTCTCCCTGGAGTCCCAATATAACCATAAAAGATGAAGTCCTTGGAGTCAGAGACGCCAGAGGCGCCTGTCGCTATCTCGAATTCGGAAACCTGCCCATTCCCGAGGAAATCAAGGATTTCCACCGCGAGAAGATAGCGGAGAGAGAAAAGATAGAAGGGAAAAAGGTCGATTACTACACGACGGTCCGCGACCTGTGGGGTCTCAGTAGAGGCAAAATGGTCGGTTTACCGCCATACGACCAGTAGACCCGCTTTCTGGATAAAGTCGCGTAATTTCAGAAGGAGTAACGATGAAAAAAGCACCAACGATAATAACGGGAACTGTAGGTTCCGATGCCCACGTTATCGGTACCAAGGTCCTGTCCCGTGCCCTTAAAGACGCCGGATTCAACGTGGTGCCGCTGGGTATTCAGGTCTCGCCGGAGGAATTTATTAAAGTAGCCCAGGAGACGAACGCCGATGCCATACTGATGAGTTCGCTCTACGGCATGGCTGACCTTGACCTGAAAGGGTTCAACGAAAAACGCCTCGAAGCCGGGCTTGGCGATGTCCTTCTTTACATCGGCGGTATTTTGGGGCTGGGAAGAACCGATTTTGCTGAAGACGAGAAAAAATTCAAGAAGCTGGGTTTTGACAGAGTCTATCCACCTGAAACGGAACCGGATACAGCCATCGAAGACCTGAGAAATGACCTTAAAGCTAAAAACAAGATGTAGCCAGCGCATACCCCGCAGGAAGGTTTAACCAAGTGGATAGTATCAGACTTTTTATCGACTTCGGGAGTACATACACCAAAGTCGTCGCTATTGACCTCGGTGAAGAAGAGATTATCTCAACGGTCCGGGTTCCCTCCACTGTAGACACGGATATTACTCTCGCGCTCGATGAAGCCCTGAAGCAGATAGCGGACAGCACCGGCATCGGAGACCTAGAAAAGAAGGAGGCATTAGCCTGCAGCAGCGCAGCCGGTGGTCTGCGTATGATCTGCTCCGGGTTCGTCCCTGACTATACCAGCAAAGCCGCCAATCATGCCGCCCTGGGTGCCGGAGCCAAGGTTACAGCCTGCTACTCGTACAAACTCACCGAGCAGGAAATCAGGGAAATAGAAGCTGCTGCCCCCGATATAGTCCTTATCTCCGGTGGAACGGACGGCGGCGACGAGCAGGTTATCATACACAATGCCAGGATGTTTTCTAAAACGAGTGGTTCCATATCCAATGTCATTATAGCCGGAAATAAGACAACTTATGACGAAATCAGGTCGATATTCAAAGATAACGGGAAAAATGTTATCTATACCAGTAACGTCATGCCTGAAATAGGTGTCCTCGACGTGACTCCCTGCAACAGGGAAATAAGAAACCTGTTTATGAAAAACATAATCGAAGCCAAGGGAATCGCTCGCGCCAAGTCAATCATCAAGGACGTAATCATGCCGACTCCTTCAGCCGTGCTGGAAGCGGCTAAACTCGTTGCCGAAGGCTGCGAAGGCGTCAGCGGGATGGGCGAGCTTGTCGTAATCGACCCCGGCGGGGCGACGACCGACGTTCACTCGATAGCTAAAGGGCAGCCGAGCCGGGGCGACACCGTGGTTGTTGGACTACCGGAACCTTACCTGAAAAGAACCGTTGAAGGCGACCTCGGTATAAAGCATAATATCGATACCCTTGTCCAGCTCCTCGAAGGGAGGGAAGTTCCTACGGACTTTACTGACATCGTAAAAGGGTTCCATGACGGAAAATTGCCTGATACAGAGGAGGAATTTGCCTGCCACAGACTTCTGGCTGGTGTCATGGTAGAGGTAGCCATGACCCGGCATGCCGGTAAGATAGAGATAATCAATACCCCCACCGGGGAGAAGGTGATACAGCACGGCAAGGACCTGACCGGAATCGCCACCGTTATCGGCACAGGGGGTCCCATCGTTTTTTCCGATAATCCCCGTGAAATCCTGAAAGGAGTCCTGTTCCGTAAAGAGGATGTTTTCTCTCTCAAGCCGAAGAAACCGAAGTTCTATATAGATGAGGACTACATTTTCTTCGCCGTGGGGCTGCTCAGCCAGGTCGAGCCGGAGAAAGCGCTGAACATAGCGAAAAAATACCTTAAAAGGATATAGAGTAGTATTAGCAGAATTGAAGAAGAGATGAAGTATGCTTGATAATTGCCGGGTACTGGACTTGACCGATGAAAAAGGCTTCCTGTGCGGCAAGATACTTGCCGACCTGGGTGCCGATGTAATCAAAATCGAGAGACCGGGTGGCGACCCTTCGCGGAATGTGGGGAGTTTCTGGCATGACATACCCGACCCCGAAAAAAACCTGTACTGGTTCGCCTATAACTCGAACAAAAAGGGCATTACCCTCAATATAGAGACCGCTGACGGCAAAGAGCTGTTCGGTAAACTCGTCGGGACTGCCGATTTCGTCGTTGAGTCGTTCGCGCCTGGCTATATGGACGGACTTGGTATCGGCTATCCGGCAATCAGCGAATTGAAAAAAGACATAATCTGGGCGTCCATCACACCTTTTGGACCGGAAGGTCCTTACCGCGACTATAAAGACTCGGATATCGTGGTTATGGGGATGAGCGGGACGATGTACCAGACGGGTGAACGCGACGAGGCGCCGTTGCACATCAGCATGCCGCAAGCCTGCCTTCATGCCGGGGCGGACGCAGCCGTGGGCTGCATGATGGCGTACTACCACCGTGAGAAAACGGG
>CAZBAN010000001.1:73503-80777 GCA_964489895.1 uncultured Dehalococcoidales bacterium | reverse complement strand
GGGCGGACGCAGCCGTGGGCTGCATGATGGCGTACTACCACCGTGAGAAAACGGGAAAAGGACAGCTCGTTGACGTATCTCTACAGCAGAGCGCCGGGTGGTTCCAGGCTAACGCGGTTCCCGTGTACGAGCTCAGCGGAGGAATACTGAGAAGGGCGGGAGCTTTCCGCGTCGGGATGAGCAAGGATGTCGGTCAGAGGCAGGTCTGGCCCTGCAAGGACGGATACGTGTTCTTCAACGTGATTGGCGGCAAGCAGGGCGCCAAGCTTCTCAGTACACTGACGGAGTGGATGGACAGCGAAGGTATGGCGACCGAATATTTATTGAATAAGGACTGGGACAACTTCGATATGTTCACCGTCGCCAGAGAAGAAATGGCATACATTCAGGAACCTATCGGTGAATTTTTCAAAACTCATACCAGCAAAGAGCTGATGGACGGAGCAGTGCCGAGACAGGTATCAATCGGTCCCCTCTCCAGCATGAAAGACCTGCTGAATGACGAGGGTCTGAACGGCAGGGATTTCTGGAAAGAGATCGAGCACCCTGAACTGGGGGCTAATCTTCTCTACCCCCGCCGGTTCGTACAATCATCCGAAGAGGACTATTCTACCAGGTTCAGGGCGCCATTGATTGGCGAACATAACGAAGAAGTCTACAGCAGTATCGGGCTTTCCAGAGAAGAAATTATCACTTTGAAACAGGCTGGAGTTATATAGAGGAAGAAGCAGAATTGGAAAAGGAAAATAACGAGGGTGTTTTCAGCGGCTTGACGATACTGGCGTTCTGCTGGGCGGTGGTCGGACCGCTTACGATGAAATTCTTTGCCGACAACGGAGCAAGGGTAATCCGGGTGGAGACCAGCAAACGTCCCTGTGTGATGAGGTCTTCAGGTCCGTATAAGGACAATGTTCCTAACCTGAATAGGGGAGGATATTTCAATTACTATAACTCGAATATACTGAGCCTCACCCTGAATATGGAGCTACCCGAAGCCAGAGCCATAGCTAAAAGACTTGCTCTGGAGTGCGATGTTTTCATGGAAAACTACACGCCCGGCAACATGGAAAAATGGGGGCTCGACTATGAGACCCTGAAAAAAGAAAGACCCGACATCATCATGTTGCGGCAGAGCGGTTACGGCTCCTGGGGACCCTATTCGCGGATGCCGGCATTTGGAATGGTGCTGGTGCCTATCGCCGGTTTGCCGAACTTCATCGGCTGGCCCGGCAGAGAACCGCTGCCGGTGGGAGTTTCCGCTTACACCGATTGCATCAGCCCCCGCTTCGCCGTGGCGTCGTTGATAGCCGCCATGGACCACCGGAACAAGACCGGTAAGGGGCAGCTACTCGACCTGTCACAGTTCGAGACGGCGATATATTTTATATTGCCCGGCGTTCTGGACTATGCCGCCAACGGAAGGGAACCGGAAAGAATCGGCAACGCCCTAGAGTATGCGGCTCCTCATGGTGTTTATCCCTGCAAAGGCGATGACCGGTGGTGTACCATAGCGGTGTTTACAGATGACGAATGGAAAGTCATGTGCCGGGAAATCGGTAAACCCGAATATGCGGAAGACACGCGATTCGATACACTGCTGAACAGGAAAAAGAACGAAGATGAACTGAACAGGCTCATCGAATTGTGGACAATCGAACGTACGCCGGAAGAGATAATGGAGCGGCTGCAGGCAGCGGGGATAGCCGCCGGAGTCGTCAAGAACACCGCCGATATGTATAACGACCCACAGCTGCACGAACGCGGTATGTACTGGAAGATGGAACACCCGGAGATGGGTCAGTTCACCCACCTCGGTCAGAGCTTCATATTATCCGGTACCCCCGCCAGACCGTATAGACCGAGTCCTCTTCTCGGGGAGCATACCGAATACGTCTGCACTCAGATACTCGGTATGTCCGACGATGAGTTCGTTGCCCTGATGCAGGCAGGTGTATTCGAATAACAGGACAGACCGTACGATATAGATTATACTGGAAGAAAGAATATCATATCGGAGTCATGTAATGGACGCTTCTTATGGTTTCGCCAGGAGTTTCGTAAACACAAAATTTGAGGACTTGCCGCAGGACGCCGTCGAAGTAACCAGAAGGGAAATCCTGGACATCCTCGGGGTCGCTCTGGGCGGCTCGGGTAAACCGGGGGTAAAAGAGCTGCTGGAACTGGTTACCGACTGGGGCGGGAAAGAAGAGAGCACCATATTTTGTTATGGAAACAAAGTCCCTGCTCCCAACGCAGCCCAGGTGAACGCAACTATGAGCCACGCCCTTGATTATGACGACACCGGTTCCGGTCCGACTCACCCTTCGGTGGCTATCGTTCCAACATGTCTGGCGCTGGCGGAGCGGAAAGGCGGGCTCAGCGGGAAAGAACTTATCACGGCGGTTGCCCTGGGTGTGGATATGATGTGCCGTCTGGGGCTCGGTTTCAGAAGAGTGATGGAGACGATGCCGCCCGATATCCGGGAGACCCTTCCCGGGAAGACCCAGCCTGCGGCGGGCTGGCACCTTACACCGCTGTATGCGTTCATCTCTTCGGCGGGAGCCGCCGGCAGAATACTGGGACTCGATGAAGAGCGGATGGTCAATGCTCTGGGTATCGGCTACCACCAGAGCGCAGGAAACGGCCAGTGCGTGCTTGACGGCGCTATGACGAAAAGGATGGGTCCCGGTTTTGCTGCCAGGGGCGGTCTGATGGCGGCGCTGATGGCTGAGAAAGGCATAACGGGGGCACCCAACGTTTTCCAGGGCGAGGACGGTCTCTTTAACGTGTACCACCGGAATAACCTCGATGCAGAGTTTTTGACTGCCGACCTGGGGAAACGTTTCGAGGGAGTGAACGTGACCATGAAACCGTACCCATGCTGCGCCGGGACTCATGGATATGTGGCTGCCACGTTTTCACTGATAGAGAAACATGGTATCAAGGCAGAGGATGTTGGAGAGATAATTATAACCAGCCGGGCGGGAGACGTGCTCTGCGTTCCTTTAGAGGTAAGAAGTCGCCCGCGGAATCCGGTAGATTCCCAGTTCAGCGTACCCTGGGCTGTCGCCGCCGTTATCGCCAGAGGTCGGGCGGGAATCGGCGAGTTCAATGAAGAAGCAATCCACAGCGCCGATATACTGGATATTGCCGGTAAAATCAGGCTCGAAGAAATACCAGATACGGCAGGAATGGGCAATACCAACCCTCTGAAGGTCGAGATTAAAATGAAGAACGGGCAGACATTTTCTGAGAATACCGGAAACCCCCTGGGAGCAGGGGGGATACTGCCTTACAGCGATTATGAGAGGAAATTCAGGGATTGCGCTTCGTACGCTGCCAGGAAGATACCCGATAAAAACATCGACATGGTGGTGGAACTGATAGGCAGGCTTGAAGAGTTAAACGATGTTACCGAGATAGTCGAGCTAGTTTCCTCACTTAGTTAAAAGTACTGGTCAGGAGGTGTGGATATGGCTTCTCCGCTGGACGGTATTAAAATCCTTGATTTCAGTATTGCCATAGCGGCTCCGCTGGGCGGAGCGATGCTTGCCGATATGGGAGCCAGGGTTATAAAGGTTGAACGGATACAGGGCGAACCCCAGAGACTGGGTCTCCCCGCCGGGATGGATGATGTTATTGCCGATAGACTGGCACGGAAGGCTGTCGATACTTCTTCCTGGGTTGCTCTTAACCGGGGCAAAGAAGACCTGGCGATAGATATCCGGGAAGAAAAGGGCAAAGAGGTTATCACCAGGCTTATTAAGGATACGGACGTCATTCTTGAAAGTTTCCGTCCTGGCGTGATGGACAGGCTCGGGCTGGGTTATGATGTAGTTTCGGAAATTAATCCCGGCATTATCTACTGCTCGGTCTCTGGTTATGGAGAGACCGGTCCTGTGGCGCACCGCGCCGGAGGAGACATGTGGAGCCAGGCTATGTCCGGCTTGATAAGCGAGGGGGTCCATCCTAACGGCAGACCTCAGATGACGGCTCTCGGCATGGTGGATAATACCTGCGGTATTCTGACAGCCTACGCGATAATGACAGCTCTGTATGTAAGGGAAAAAACAGGCGCGGGACAGTACGTAGCCCTCAATAATCTCAGCGCGGCTATGTACCTCCAGTTTTCCAGTCTGGCGGGATTCCTTATGGACCGTATGAGCCGTACCGGAGCAGGGAAGAAAGGAGAACCGGCAGGAGGTATGGCACCGCCTTTCGGTCCCTATAAAGCCAGAGACGGGGATGTGTTTACCATATACGGCTCCGACCCTCTATGGCCAACCCTGTGCAAGGTGCTGGAGATAGAACACCTGGCGAACGACCCCAGGTTTGAAAACGATGAGGTCAGAAGAAAGCATGTCGAAGAACTGAACCAGGTCCTTGATGAAGCATTCAGCAAGAAGACGAGAGCTGAATGGGCACAGCTGTTCAGGGAAGCCAAGATGAGGTGCGACCCCTGCCTGACCTATGAAGAACTGTGCACCCACCCGCAAATCGAAGCCAATGAAATGATATATGCTACCAGACACCCGGTACGCGGCGATATCAGGATGCTCGGGAACCCGATTAAACTGAAAAAGACTCCGGCAAACCCTCAGGGTCCCTCTCCTTTACTTGGAGAGCACACCGAAAAAATACTGCTCGAGCTAGGCTATACGCCTGAAAATATCGCTGAGCTGGAGAAAGAAGGGGTGGTCAAAATACTCCGCCAGGAGGAATAGAGATGGATGTGATATTCGACCTTGTCAGGCACATTGTCGCCACTAAATACGAGGACATCCCGGAAATGGCGGTAGAGGCTGCTAAAAAGGAAATCGTGGACAGCCTGGCTACGGCGCTCGGCGGGACGACGAAACCGGGCATCGGGGAACTGGTGGATATTGCCAGAGAGATGGGTGGAAGCCCTCAGAGTACCATCATCGGCTACGGGATGAAATGCCCCGCGCCCAACGCGGCACAGGTAAACGGCTCGATGATACACGCCCTGGACTACGATGACGGTCATCCGGTATCGCTGGTGCACATCGGATGTGTCGCCGTTTCCACCTGTTTCGCCGTTGCTGAAAGGATGGGAGATGTAAGCGGTAAAGAGTTACTTGCGGCGATAGTCCTGGGACAGGACCTGGATTCCAGGCTGGGACTGGCAAGCAGGCCGGAGGGTGTCGCTCTCGGAGCCGGATGGCACCCGACAACCCTTTTCGGGTTTATAGCCTCGGCGGCGATGGCGTCGAAGGTTATGAGACTGGACGAAGAAAAAATGATTAACGCCATCGGACTTGCCTATCACCAGTGCGGCGGCGCCGGAACGGGTGTCGGGGATGGCGCGCTGGCAAAAAGAATGGGACCCGGCTTTGCCGCTAAAGCCGGCGTCACCGCTGCCCTGATGGCTGAGAGAGGTATTACAGGCGAGAGAAGCTCGCTGGAGGGCAGGGAAGGCATGGGAGGTCTGTATAACGTTTATATCCGGGGTGACTATAACCCTGAAATACTTACCGATGGACTTGGTAAACAGTACCTGGGAGTGGATATCGGGGACAAACCATACCCCTGCTGCGGGTTCAGCCATCCTTTTATTGACGCGGCGCTTTCCCTGAGAAAAAACCACAAAATCAATCTGGATGATATAAAAGAAATAGTAGCTCTGGGCGGTCGGTCCGGTTACGGATTATGTCAACCTCTGGAGATAAAACAGGCGCCCCGGACTATCGTTGACGCCCAGTTCAGCCTGCCCTACACGGTGGCTACGGCGCTCGTACGGGGGAAGGTCACGCTTGAAGACTTCACCGATGAAAATATAAAGAGGGAAAACATCCTTGAGGTTGCCAGGAAGGTAACGGGGAAGCTGGATGACAGCCTGACCAGGCACGGGGTATCGCCGGGCGGAGTAACAATCGTGATGAATGACGGCACTGAATATTCCGAGTTCGTGGAAGACTTCCTGGGCAGTGTCGGCAATCCCATGACGTTCGATAACTGCGCCGAGAAGTTCCGCGAGTGCGCCCTGTTTGCCCTGAACCCTTTACCGCCCGAAAAGATTGAACGGATAATCGACCTTATCAGAAACCTTGAAAAACTGGATGACGGCACCGAGCCGATAAAACTGACCGGTTAACAGGGTCTTTCTTAGTCATTCTGAGGAATCCGCCTTGGCGGATGACGAAGAATCTCATCCCAGAAGATATTGTGAGATTCTTCGCCCGCCTCAGGTGGGGCTCAGAATGACATTAGGGAAGTATTTTTAGTAATGACATATTTACCTAATTCTTAATAAGAAGGTCTCCTGCAATATTACAGGAGACCTTTATTAATACAAATGACCAAATACCTACAGGAAAATGCCTATTTATTCTTCTTGGCTTTTTCCTCTTCCTTCAGCTTCTTCTCCAGCTCATCGGCTTTTTTTACCCGTTCCTTGTCACGCCACGACTGGTGGGTGGCTCGGTGCCATACCGCCTTGTCGTCCCTGGACTTTGCCCTTGCCAGCGCTTCCTCGACCAGTTTCGGTACCTCTTTACCCTCAGACTCCAGCTTCGCTTTCAGGTTAGCCAGCGCCCTCGGCGTCCGCGCCATACCTCTGCCTTCAGACCTCTCCGAGTGCTTTCTGTCCCCCGGCGGTCGTCTGCCCGGCGCGGCGATTGTCCATATATCCTGGCAGGCGGTCGTGTAGCCCTGGAGGTCCATGGTGTGATGGACCGCCTGCTTGATATACTGCAGTGCGGTAAAGGTAAGGGCTTCGTTCTCAGCGACACGTTCGGCATAGGCAAGAGTCTCTTTTTCCAGCGTCTCAAAATCGGGAAAAATGCGGTTGACCATGTGATACTCGTGGCATTCACGGGCGGTCAGGAACCTGTGTTCGTACATGACCTCCAGCATCTTGCGCGGTCCCCAGTTCCACGTCCCCGGGTCGCACTGTCCGACCTCCGGCAGGAACAGGGCGTCCTCCGAGGCAAAAATCACGTCCATCACTCCGGCAAGGAAATACCCTCCCCAGATACAGTACCCGTGCACCATGGCGATGGTAGGCTTGGGAATTTTGTGGAACTTATACAGGTGCATATCCTGTAAAAAGTACTGGTGCTGTTTGTTGTAGTGCTTCCAGACTTCACTTTCGGAGCCGTAGTCTTTCATAAGCTGTTCGGGAGTTCTCCTGTCCGACATCATTGGCGCTGACTCCGGTGTCAGCCCGATTGCATCGTGTCCGCCCGAGAAACAGGAGCCAGCACCTGAAATGACGGCAACCCTGCACTCAGGGTCCTCCGTAAAGCGGTCGA
>CAZBAN010000001.1:40187-73403 GCA_964489895.1 uncultured Dehalococcoidales bacterium | reverse complement strand
CCAGCACCTGAAATGACGGCAACCCTGCACTCAGGGTCCTCCGTAAAGCGGTCGAAGGCGTCTTCTATCTCACCGTACATGGGATGGCTGATTGCGTTAAGATAGTCAGGTCTGTTCAGTATTATCCTGGTTACCTTACCCGGTTCGTAAATAATACTCTTATACTCCACTGTCCTCCCCCTTTTGTTTATATATTATGTATTGTAATGCCATCTATACAGGGATATCTCTTACATCAGACCTGCAACCCTGATGCACTGCCCCGTGATATTCCTGGAAACATCCGAGCACAGGAAAGCAGCGACGTTCCCGAGCTCCTCCGGGGTGGTGGTCCTGCCGGATGCCGCCATTTCTTTGACGAATTTCTCCACGTACTCCTGCGGGAAATTACTGGCTCTGTGGAAATTGGTGGCTCCCAGACCTGGCGCCATACAATTAACGGTGATGTTGTATTCACCGACTTCTTTTGAAAGAGCGTTGGTGAATAGTGTAACTCCTGCCTTTGCTGCTCCGTAAACCCCGCCGGTGCTCATTCCTGACAGTCCGGCGGTAGACGACATGCTGATAATCCTGCCGCTCTTGCGTTCTATCATGTGAGGGAGAACCGCTTGAGTTACAATCATGGTCCCTCTCAGGTTAATGTTGATGTTCGTGTCCCATTCCTCTTCGGTAGAATCGATGAAAGGTTTGGGCTGTGTACCGACCCCGGCATTATTAATTAGAATATCTATCTTGCCGAATTCCTTGAGGGCTGCTGCTACTCCTTCCCTGACTTCTTTAGTTTTGGTGATATCCATTCTCAGGGCAATAGCTTTCCTTCCCAGTTTTTTAACGTCAGCCGCGGTCTTTTCGGCGCCTTCCATATCCATGTCACAGACAACGATATCACATCCTTCTCTTGCCAGAGCCATTGCCATACCTTTGCCAAAACCGATCTGACTGCCGGCTCCGGTGATTAACGCAACCTTATCTTTTAAACCCAGGTCCATTATTCCCTCCCTTTACTTAACCTGATTTTATTATCGCCACGTATTGCTCAACAGCAGGTCTTTTTAAGGACCTGTTGTTCCGGTAACATTCAGGCATTGTCCCATAATCCGATTGGAGATATCAGAAGCCAGAAACGCGACGGCATTCCCTATGTCTTCAGGGGTAACATATCTTCCGGCTTCGACTGCTTTTCCTACAAAATTATCGGTGAACTCCTTGGGGAATTTATCATAGAAAGCAGTGTTTCCCAGACTGGGAGCTATGCAATTAACGCTTATACCTGCGTTTGCCGTTTCTTGAGCCAGGGAGCGGGTAAAATTCATCACACCCGCTTTAGCCGCTCCGTATGCAGTACCTCCCTGTATACCAGTATTTCCCGAGATTGAGGAAATGTTAACGATACTGCCGCTACCCCGTTCTATCATTTGCGGCAGGACAGCCCTGGTGCAGTGTGTCATGCCGATGAGGTTCAGGTTGATATCTTTTGCCCAGTTTTCTTCGCTGGTGTCGACGAAATTTTGCGGCGGATTGCTGCCGCCGGCATTGTTTACCAGTATGTCGATTCTGCCGAACTCATCCAGTACCTTCCTGACCATGTCTTTCACCTCAGCACTGCTGGTAATATCCGCTTTTACGGCAATAGTCCTGATACCTGTTTGCGAAGCTTCGACGGCTGTTTGTTCTGCGCCCTTGATATCTATGTCACACACAGCTACGTCGCACCCTTCTTTTGCCAGACCCATACAAATGCCTTTACCGAATCCTCTCTGGCTGCCGGCGCCGGTTACCAGAGCTACTTTTCCTTTCAATCCAAGATCCATTCTTTCCTCCTTTTAATGAAGAATCATAAGATACATTACCATTTTTATGTCAGTAATATAATTTCTATATATCCACTTTGTCAATTTGGAAGGAGAATAGAGCCAGAAAATACCAGTTTTGACATGTCTGATATACTTGAGTATTATTGGTCAGAACTGCCCTGTTCGGGAGGAGAAAAGATAGATGTCAAAATCAGACTATGAAAAATACATCGTTAAAAAACCTGCATACGAGGGAAACAAGCTCCCGGTTAAAAATTATCAGTCACCGCCGATGACTTTCATCAGCAACAGTCTGATTCCGGGCGCCGATAATTACATACAAATCGGCTGGATATACGGTCTCCCGGAACCGCGTACGGTTATCGGCGAGCATACCCATGATTTCGACCAGATTATAATTTTCTGGGGAAGTGATGCTGACACACCGCAGGACCTTGGTGCTGAAATCGAATACTATATCGGCGGGCAGCCCATCACTTTCAACACAACGACGGGTATTTTTATTCCCAAAGGGACACGGCATGGTCCGGTTACCTGGAATAAATTCAGGTTTCCTCATCTGCAGATGAGTCTGACACTGGGCACAGGGGATGTCAAGGACGTATCCCCCGAGAACAAGATATCGGAACCCGGGAAAGCAGCAACCCCGAAAACCGACCTGTTTGATTACGAGCAGTTTGTTATACGCAGCCCGTTGCGGGAAACGGGGGGCGTGTTCGTAACGGGAAGGCAATCCCCGACGATGACTTATATGAGCAGTACCCAGATAAACGCAGCTTACTGCTATATTGAATTCGGCTGGATATGGGATGAGGTTGAGCCGGGTATCCCGGAGATGCAACACGAAAAATTCGATGAGATTGTCCTGCATATTGGCAGTGACTACCAGAACCCTGAAGACCTGGGGGCAGACATGGAATTCGGTCTTGGGGGAGAGTTATTTCCCGTGAATACCAGCTTCGGGGTTTTTATCCCCAGGGGATTAAGCCATGGTCCACTGAATTTCAAGAAATGCACCAAACCATATATAGAGATGGCGATAATGCTCGGTGCCGGAACATGGGCTGAAGGCTGGTCTGGTAGCCTTGCCGGTTAGTCCTGCTTCTTTATATCTTGCAGGTATATACCCCCGGTTCCCATAGCTGTATGGAATATCGGTCTGTCCACCCTTCTAATAATCAAAGGGCAGTGGTACATACCTCTCGGTATGAAGATAAGACAGCTTTTGGTCAGTATCTGGGGTTCGTCTTCCAGCCACAGCTCGATTTCCCCGCCAAGGTCATACGGGTCTTCGACGTTACTGCCGATAAAAGTGACCACTTCATCGAAATCATGTTTGTGTGGATTTGGTTCCGCCGTGCCCGGTAATTTACCCCCGGGTAGTATCCAGACACACTCTACATAGAAGGCATCCTTGATAATTTCATTGTCGAGGTAAAGCAGTTGTATACGTCCCCCTTCACCCGGTTTGGGAATACGGAAAGGGTCCGGTCCCTGTCTGTCCGGGGAAAGTTTCGAGGCAAGTTTCAGCTCGGTAATAACGTGTTTACCATATTTAGATTCAGACATCAGATATACCTCCGTAGTTTATTTCATTTATAGGTTATAGTGACTGCATCAATGTGTTATCAATCCGAAACATAACACAGAAATACCCCGATATTCAACGATTTTTTCCCTTATGACCTGCAATCATGTCGGGGGTGCAACTGATAATACATCAAGTATATAATACGGGCAAAAAAGGGAACGGAGTATTGATACTCCGTTCCCTTTTACTCTACCAGACGATTCCGGATATCCTAGTATCCCATGGATTCCTTCAGGTTCTGGTCCATCCAGATGTACTTAGTGTAGTTGTAATCATTGTTGTATCCCAGACTCGCTTCTCCGTGATAGTTCTTTATCCAGGGCCACCAGAAATTATTAAGCGGCGTAGCAGGAGCGGGGATAGCCCAGGCCTGGTCAAGAACATATGCCATAAGCTCTTTATTAGCTGCGTCGGCTGCCGGGGGATCGATTATGCTGAGTTTCATCATTTCGTCTTTGGCCTCCACGCATAACGGGTCGTCAACGAAACTCATGTTAGCGCCAAAGGGCCCGGAGACATACCAGTATGCGAGGTAAATATTGGAAACCGGACCGGGGCTGGTATATATCATGTCTTCATAATGCCTGCCCCACACGATACCGCTGAATATACTGCCTTCATGAGGTTGAATACTTAAGTCGATACCAGCCTTAATCCACATATCCTTGATAATGGCAAGGTAGTCTGCAGCGTTAGTATCGCAGTCAACGGCAGTCTGAAAGCCATCGGGATAACCGGCATTTGTCAGGAGTGTCTTTGCTTTGGCAGTATCGTAAACGTATAACTCCTGAACGGATGCCGGAGCCTCTTCCAGGGGGAGGTAGGCGTCTTTGAACTCCTTCATTTCGCAGATAGGCCAGCTCAGTATCTGGGCTTCTCCACCGCAGTACGTTTCCTTAATAAGCTCGAAATCGGTTGCCATCATCATTGCCCGGCGAACATCCTTCTCGGCATAAGGTGTACCTGCTTTATCCGTTCTCATCCAGATTGCACCGGGAGCCACAGCAAAATATTTTTTATACATCAAATCGGGAGTTCTTTTCCTCAAGTCATTAGCATTTTCCCAGGCTACTCCATGGAGTATGTCTACTTTAGCCGTCCGTAACGCAGCTTGCTGAGTAGATGTATCGCTAATAATGACTAGTTTGACACCATCCAGATAAGGCAGGTCATTACCCATACCTTCACCGATCGGGTCTTTCTCCCAGTAATTAGGACTCCTCTCAAATGTCACCGAACTGCCAGGTACATAGTCTTTCAGCATAAATGGTCCGGTACCGACCGAGTATCTCCAATCGAGAGGAAGTCCGAAGGTTTCGCCAACTTCCGGAGCGACGATGCTGGCGAAGTCACCGAGTATACCGACATCGTCAAAAGCAGTCACCGGAAGCGTGGATTTTACGGTCATATCGCCTATTTTTTCATGTGTAGAAAACCTGGTATCACCCATACTTATCATCGCAAGAGGAAAATTGGTTGTGTACAGGATTAATGTATCGACCACATCATCAGCGGTAACCGACCGTCCGTTGACCAGAACACTCGCGTCATTATCCGGGTCCATAGCGAAAGTGACCCCTTCACGAATATGCCAGATAACCGTACCAAGCTCAGGTAGCTCCCAGCTTTCGGCAATACAGCCGGTATTCAGGTCGATTCTCCTGATCGAACCCTGCGCCCAGTCTACTTCGCCGGTTCCGGCAGGCCCCAGTGTCCAGTCTCCCATCATGAGTTCCTGGTGGGTAAGTTTCATGGTAATGGCGTCTGTTGTCCATCCATGTGATTCATCGAACCTTCGCGGTTCGAATGGTGTCGCTATCTTGATAGTCCCACCATATTGTGGTCCTTTCGTTACTTCCTCAACCTCTTCTTCCTGCTCTAATACTGTTCCGCCTACTTCTCTTTCTGTTATTACTACCGTTCCGGGGCCTTCTTCTTCCGATATTTTCTTTTCAGCTGTCTCTTCACAGGACACGATCAACAGTGATAACACCATCAAACAGCTAACCACAATCCAGACCATTTTATTTTTCATTGCTAACCTCCTCCTCTTTTTATTTCCCTGCCCATCCATGCTTTTCACATAGGCGCTACCTCCTACATGAAATAGGATTTTATAACACAATGCATAAATGATGTCAAGTCATATGCCATAACTAATGAATATGGTATCACTCAAGACCGGTTAAAACAATAGTATATAGAAATATTTTTATTAATGTGATAGTGCCTGTTATAATACGGCAATATTAGTCACAAATACTGTGTTTACTGAAGGCAGGAGGGTAAATTGAGATGACGGATACCGAAAATTCACAGTTAACCCCGGAAGCTAAAAGAGAAGAAAGGTTCAGGCGGTGGCTAGAAGCCCCGGGAGTTGATTTCGTCAGTCCCGAAGCTAAACAGGCCTACAGAGAAAGAGTGCAAAGGCTACAGGACGTACTCCTGCTGAAGGAGCCCGATAGAGTACCTGTTTCTGTAATGGGCGGAAACTACCCTATATATTATGGTGGTTCGACACTTCACAGGGCTATGTACGATTGTGAAGAACTCTGCCGGGCTTGGAGGAAATTTTTCTATGACTTTATGGATTGCACCGATACATTTGGCGGACCTGGTGTCTACTCGGCGAAAGTGTTCGAAGCGATTGATTTTAAAATGTATAAGTGGCCCGGTAACGGGCTTGCACCTGACGTAACGATGTTCCAGTTTGTTGAAGATGAATATATGAAAGCAGATGAATATGATGATTTAATTAGAGACCCGTCTGATTTTGCTCTCAGAGTTTTTATGCCCAGAACCATCGGTGCCCTGAAACCGTTCAGGAACCTTGTACCTTTTGCTTCGATAATGGGAATGGGCTCAGCGGTAGGGTTCGTGGCGCCTGGGGCGCAACCGGATATTAGAGCAGCTTTTCAGGCGATATTCGATGCCGGTATGGAGATGGAAAAATGGGGTAAGACCGTGGGTGCCTGTAGCAGGGAAATACTGGAAGCGGGGTTTCCGTCTATGCCCAGCGCTTTAGCCCTGGCGCCTTTCGACAGTGTTGCCGATATACTGAGGGGCACCTCGGGAGCGTCAAAAGATATGTACCGCCAACCGGATAAACTGCATGAGGCTATGGAGAGAATATCCGATATTACTATTAAAGAAACTATAGCCACAGCCAATGCTTTCGGTGCCGTGGCGATTGGTATGCCGTTACATAAAGGTGATGATGTCTTTATGTCCGATAGGCAGTTCGAAACCTTCTACTGGCCCACTTTTAAGAAAGTCATCCTGGCTTTCATTGAAGAGGGGCTTATCGTCAGGCCCGTTGCCGAAGGGATATATGAAAGACGGCTCGAGGTGATTCAGGACCTCCCGAGAACATGGGTTCACTGGACGTTCGACAGAACGGATATAACCCGGGCTAAGAAAATCGTCGGTAAGAATGCCAGTATTTCAGGGATTCCTCCTTACTCGCTAATGCTTACCGGAAGTCTTCAGGAACTAAAAGAATATTGCCGTAAAATAATCGAGGTTTGTGGAGAAGGTGGAGGATTTATCCTGAATGGCGGCGCAATAGATAAGGAAGGAAACCCGGAAAAATTGCGTGTCTTTATGCAAGCCGCAAAAGAATATGGCGTCTACCGGTAGCACGGAATGACAATTACCGACCAGCTTCTCTTTGCAGGTTATTTTTATTATTCCATCGGGTAGTCCGGCTGATTTAAATAGGCAATTAGATAAAATTCCTTTCCTTCCTTGAAAGGACTGCTGTACCACATCGGACCATGCGTGAGACCCGCAGGGATATAGATAACGGTGGTTTCATCGAAGGTATACTTTTCTCCTTCTTCACCCATTTCGAAAGTAACAGTAGTTCCCAGTTTAGCGTCCGGACCAGCAGCGACAAACATTACTATCTCATCGACATCTTCATGCTTGTGCTTCAGAAGGAAAGGTTGATTTGGAGGAGCTTCAGTTGTCCTCTGAATACTCACATACACGGGGCATTCTGAGAAAGCATCCGCATTAAGGTATACTCCCGAACCTGAAGGAGCTGCCGCTCTTTCTCCACCATCTCCCTGACGGATTTGTTCGTTAAAACTATCACTGTGAAAAGCCAGTTTCCCGCGCGGAGCTACAGTAACTGGTCCGGTTCTGACATATTTCCCATATTTTGTATCTGCCATTTTTACTCCTTATCCACGATATAGATTTTCCTATCCTATAGTGACGATGCTCTTACCTTTCGTTACGTACTTGGTTACGGCTTTTTCGTTTAGCTCCAGTCCAATCCCCGGACCTTCAGGCGGGTAGAAGTAACCGTCCTTGTACTTCATCGGATTTTTAATTAGGTCTATATCAACCGATTTGGTAGTATCGAAGGTGCCGTACATGAGCACGGGGAAAAAGTTCGCCTGTGCCTGCTTGGCGAACTCGGCTTCCGAGCACAGCCAGTGCGACTGAGCCGCCGCCTCCCACGGTCCGTTCATGGCGCCGCAATACATACCCAGATTGGACTCCTTGGCAATGGCAGCCCATTCCAGCCCCTTGGTAATTCCACCTGCCGCAGCCAGCTTGGTACCCACTATATCGGCTGCTTTCTTACTGATAACCTCCATCAGACCGGTGGTGTCTACGCTGGATTCATGGGTGCATATCGGTATCCTCAGATTATTACGCAGCGCTGCCAGCCCATCTATATTCCTCGTTGCTACGGGCTGCTCCAGCTTGTACAGGTTGTACTCCTCGACCGCTCGTCCGAACTGCAGCGCCGTATAGTAGTCCATGCTGGCGTTGGCATCAAAAGCTATTTCAATATTATCGCCAACCGCTTTCCTGACTGCCTTCACGTTGGCGATGTCAGCATTGACATCAGCTTCTCCTCCGCCGAACCCTGCATTCTTCAAGCCCAGGCTGGTAACACCGGCGGCAACTGCTTTTTCCGCATCTTCCACTGCATTATTGGCGTGAAGAAAGAAGTCGAAGCGGAGTTTTTCAACAGCCTTTCCACCCAGCAGCTGGTAGACCGGTTGATTGAACGCTTTACCGACCAGGTCCCACAGGGCAAAGTCTATCGTACACACTGCAGCAGGGTATGACATTCCCCAGACAGAGCGGATCGCCCAGCTTAGCCTAGACATAATCAGACCTCTATCAAGGGGATTAGCGCCAATGAGGACCGGCTCCCAGGACTTAATCATGAGGGTAACGATGTCCTGGTGCACGCCGCCGGCGTCACCGATCCCCGTGATGCCTTCATCCGTGTGGATTTTTACGAGAAGAATATCGCCAGACCTGCCTTCACCTCGCATTGGAGTGGGTATACTTAGAGGTATGCACTCGATTTTGGTAATTTTCATTTCTTTTCCTCCCCCTGTATTTCAAGAGAATGACCGTATGAATAAATATAGCCCAGCCATTTAAACGGAGTCAACCGTGTGTAATATATACCAGTATAAGTGATGATTACTAGTACCAGCCGTACTTTTTAACCGTTTCTATCATTACCCTGACATTTTGCGGTTTGGCATAATCCATAGCACTGCCAGGACCCAAGACAAAGCCGCCGTTCTTGCCCACCACTTTAATTAGTTTTTTGCAGTGCTCTTCGATATCCTGTGGAGATCCAGCCTGAAGTAAGGTCGGCGGCATGCCACCCTGGATGCACAGGTGGTCGCCCAGAATCTCCTTCGCCCTGAAAACGTCAGTTTTTTCAGTCCAGAAGACAACCTTTCCCTTAGGCAGTTCTAGCAGGTATTCGAGTCGTTCATCCCAGATGCCCTCAAACAAAGGAGCGGCGATGCAACCAAGATCTATGGTGGCAAGTATTGCTTTTTTAAGACCCGGCCAGTAAAATTTTTCAAAATCTTTTGTGGACATGAAGCCATCGGAGCCTCGATGAAGCGGCATAAAGACTACCCTCGGGTTACCTCTGGCATCAGGTTCAGCCGGAACAGCCCGAGCCAGTCTCCACTCCAGTATCTTTTCACACGCAGCCAGCAATTTATCGGGACAGCGGTACATATCAAGCATTGCCCCGCGCATTCCCCTTAGAAAGTCCGAGATGACATCAAAGGGGGCTCCGCCAACGCCAATGCCAAACCCACCAGCAATACCTCCGGTACCCATACGACCCCTGCCCAAATCAGCACCGACGTATTCAGGCGGAAAACCGAGTTTTACCATCTCATCAGCGAACTCAGTTGCTTCTTTTCTAAGTCTTGTTTGCTCTTCGTAAATCTTTATCAAAGACTCACCGATTTTCCTGAACTCAGGTGAGGCAAATAAATGGGCGACGAATTGAATTGCTATCCCGCCAATCATATCTCTGAACGGCGGTAGTTTGGGAAGCGGGGTCAATAATCCATAAACCCGGGGTAGATAATAGCGCAGGATGAAATCTGATGGGTCATTTAAGAATAGGTCGTACTCTTCCGGCTTCATGTATTCCCCTTCGACAAACTGGTATGGGGTATCAGGGGGTAATGTGCCACCGGGCCAGGCGGCATTCTTAGCATCGAGTAACTCCAGGACTGGACCGGAGTTACTGAACAAACTCACACCACCGGTGTCAGCATCGAACTCCAGAGCTGTTATCAGGCTTGCCGCTCGGTAGGCGGTCTGGTCATAGTACATGGCAGAAAGTGGTAAACCGACATACTTGGCCGCGAAGACGCCGGTGTGAATCCTGACGGGAACCCTGTCCGGCATTCTGAGCTGGTAGGCATCAGCATTTCGTTTTTCTTTTTCTTCGTATAGTTCTGCCAGAGTTTTACCATTCTTCTGTTCGACCTCGTTTTTCGATTTGATAATGCGTTCGCGGTAGCTCTCCATGATATTCACGTCAACCGCCATTCTCCGTTCCTCCTCTAGAATATTTCTCTCCGGTAAATCAATCTAGTCAGGTATAACTGCTCCACTATTTACTCGTTTTCCTGCTATATCTTTATATTATATAGGAGACCGTACGCAAATTGAATAACCATAGTGATGGTGGTATACTGATTTTTTCACATTTGTCTACAACTGGCATGCCTGCCATCCGGTAGATTATCCGGTGACTGAAAGTAAAAGTCATAATATTATTATCACCTGCACACTATGGAAGAAGAACGCAATGATTACCGCCGGGATGGATATGCCCCTGAAAAAGACTGGACAAAGGGTAATATCTTCCGGAATCTGGTGTCACTATCCTGGCCTATCATAATCAGCAGCTCTTTCAATATACTCGGACCTGTCATTGACATGGTCTGGGTGGGAAAACTCGGAGCCGCTTCTATCGCTGGAGTCGGGATTGCCGGGATGGCTGTAATGGCTATCACGTCGGCAAGGATGGGACTCACCATGGGCACCAGGGCTATAATAGCCCGTTTCATCGGTGCTGGTGACAGGACGGGAGCTAACCACGTAGCCCAGCAGGCTTTCGTAGTCAGCGCCACGTACGTGGTCATTATAGCTTCATTTGGTATCTTCTTCGCCGAACCTATAATGGGACTCTTCGGAGTGGAACCGGAGGTCGTTTCTGAAGGGGCGGCATACATGCGTGTCATGTTCATCGGCTCGATAGCCATGTCATTCCGCATGATGGCGGAAGGTATCATGCAGGCTTCGGGCGACACCAAAACACCGATGAGGATTACTATCTTTTTCAGGGTATTTCATGCAGTGCTCTCGCCTTTTCTTATCTTCGGCTGGTGGATATTCCCCCGGATGGGTGTTACCGGTGCAGCCACGACAAATGTCATTTCTCAGGGACTGGGAGGAACGATAGCCTTCTGGATTCTCTTCACAGGGCGGTCCCGATTGAAGCTGACTCTGAAAAATTTCAGCCTCGATTTCAGCATTATATGGCGGATAGTCCGGATTGGAATTCCTGCCGCAATTATGGCTACCGAGAGGGCTTTTGGAGATATGATACTGATGTGGATTATAGCGCCTTTCGGCACTCTGGCGGTTGCCGGGCATGCACTTATCCAGAGGGTAGAGGCTGTTCTGAGAATGCCCTGTATGGGACTTGGTAACGGCTCAGGTGTGCTGGTCGGACAGAATCTGGGAGCCGGGCAACATGAACGGGCTGAAAAAAGCGGCTGGCTGGCGGTAAGTCTTGCTCAGGGCTACGCACTTATTATAGTGGTAGTAATATTGTTTGCCGCCGAGGGTATAATTAAACTATTCAATACTGAACCGGGCGTGGTCGAAATTGGCAGTGCCTTCCTCAGAATAGCGGCGGCGGGTTATCTGTTTATGGGATTATATTTTGTGTTGCAGAACTCTATTTCGGGGTCCGGTGATACCCTGCCGCCGATGCTGGTTACCCTGCTAAATTTCTGGGCATTGCAGATACCGCTGGCTTTACTGTTGCCGCGATTTGCAGATCTTGGAGTGTACGGGGTCAGGTGGGCGATTGTGGGCGGATGGGTCGCCGGGGCAGCAGCCTATGCCATCTACTTCCGTCTGGGAAGATGGAAGAGGAAACGGGTATGAATGACAATTTATGTAAAATAGCGTAAAAAGAGATGGTGTTGAAGAAGATATTTCCGGCTTTCACGTTTCTGCTTATATCATTGCTCCTTTTACAGGTTATTTCCTGTTCCTCTCAAATTGAGGAAGACGGCGTACAGGAGCCAGCGTCAATAGACGTTTACAATCTGATAATAGAGATTGACGGTCAGGGAGTTACCAGACCCGTTCACGGTATTCATGAGTGTGAGAAAGGTGCTGAAATAACGGTTACCGTCACACCTGCTGCCGGGTGGACGTTTGACCACTGGGGAGGAGATGCTACGGGTGACTCGCCGACCACAAGCATCACCATGAACGAAGATAAGTTCGTTAAGGCATACTTCGTGCCGGTACTCAATATATTCAGCCTCAGCATCACAATCGATGGCCAGGGTACAACCGAACCTTTACCCGGCACTTATACATATAATGAAGGTTCGGAGGTGGAGGTTACTGTCTCACCCTCTCCCGGGTGGGAATTCGCCCACTGGCAGGGAGACGCTTCGGGCAACTCCCTGACCACCACGGTCATGATGAACAAGACTAAAGATATTATTGCTTATTTTGTGCCTGCCACCTTCAGTCTTCAGATAGAAGTGGAAGGCGAGGGAACCACCAATCCGGTACCTGGCACGTATTCCTATGATATGGATATCGAGGTGATGATAACCGCTTCTCCTGCGACCGGATATGAGTTTGCTCGCTGGGAAGGAGATGTCACCGGGTCCTCACCGTCAATTAACGTCACCATGGATAGTGATAAAAGCGTTGCTGCCGTTTTCAGACCGATAGGTAATATCCAGATAACGTATATATTCTATGACGGTCAAGTGCCCTCCGTGGAGTCGGATGAATATGTGGAAATAAAGAATTCAGGGAACTCGGCGCAGGATATCTCTGGCTGGGTACTCATAGACGGTTCCGATGGACATCCTTCGTTCACATTCCCCCCGTATGTACTGGAACCCGGCGAGACTATCCGGGTATACACAAACGAGATTCACCCTGAGTGGGGAGGGTTCAGTTTCGAATACGGCAGGGCTATCTGGGACAATAATTACCCTGACACAGCCGTGCTGCTTTCTTCATCAGGTCAGGAAGTTTCGAGTAAGAGCTATCAGTAATAGCTCATTCAATCTAGACCGTAACTGTAAAGGGTTTAAAACTCGTTTCCTGAAGTCCTATTTCTTATCCCACATGGGTGTATTGCCGATGGTGAAACAGAGAACGGGTTTCACGATGTTTTTAAACTCTATCGGGCAATGTAGCTGCCCTTTCGGTACATAGATAAGAGAACTCTGCCTGATGGCGTGTTTCTCGTCTTCAAGGGTTACGGTAACGTCTCCACCGACGGCACGCGGGTTGTCCTTTCCCGAGTAACCGACGATACCAATCATCTCATCGAAATCGTGGGCGTGAGGTTGTGGCGACATCGTCATGTCACCACTCCATATCCAGACGAAATCCACATAGAAACCTCCCGGCGATGCTTCATCATCCAGCGATACGATATGGGTAGCCTTTACCGGTGGTGGCTCAATCGGCTCCGGCGGCGGTCCGCTGCCGTGAGGTTTCGGCTCGGTGATGATGTACCTTCCGTACCTTGTCCCGGAATCATCGAGCTCCGGTGGTACAAATGCTGACTTCTTTGGTTTTTCTTCCTGCGACTGCTCGGATACCGAGGTGCGTCCGTAATGGCTAACAGGCGCCAGAGTGAAGAAAAAGACCGGACGGTTGACCTCCCTGAAGGTAAGTGGACAGTGCTTCATGCCCGCCGGTACGTGTACCAGGCAACTTTTTGTCAGGAAGTGCGTCTCGTCGCCCAGGATTATCTCCATCCTGGCGTCAAGTTCATGAGGGTTATCCGGGTCGGTGCCGATGAAGCCGATAACCTCATCGAAGTCGTGATGGTGCGGCTCTTCGGTCGTCCCGGAGGTGGTTACTCCACCCCACAGCCAGACACACTCCATGTAGAATAAAGCCCCTTCTACCTTCTCATCATCCATCCAGAGCAGGCGCAGCATCTCGATAGTCGACTCTATCGGGCTGGCTTTTCTCATCTCCTCAATCCGGGCGATTTCTTCCGGGGTATATTCTCTGGTATCGGTGACGATATTCTTGGCGTAACGCAATTCGGTCATTACTATCTCCTTTCTTTCTTCCAGTTATCCTCACAATATTTTGCCAGATAAAGATTAACAAGGTCGTATGCACTTACGTATATTTTACTGCTGTCGGGGTCTCCGTATTGCCGGGCTAACTCGCTACGGGGGTAATTGTAGAGAACATCGAGCCCGGGAATTCTATCCTGGAGGAAGTTATCCATTATGGTCGCCACGGAATCCTGTTTGAGATTACCGAGCCGCCACCAGGGCTCCAGGGTACCGACGTTCGAAAAAACATCCCAGTTGCCGTTCACAAGAAACCAGAAGACATCCGGTTCATCGAGAACGGACTCATCTTTCGGTATAGTCCTGCTGCTCTCCATGATTTCAGAGTACAGTTCTTTTTCGGTTCTCCATAGAATTTCCCGGTTAAAATGCTTCTTTGATGATTCCAGTATGTCCGCAGGGAGTGACTGTACTTCGTTAACGGCAGGACGCAGGTATTCGATTTTCCTGCCCTCACCATCCGACCCTGGCGCGTGCATGAACAACTGAAACTCGCTGCCCAGAGCTTGAACTCGCTCATAGAGTTTGAGTTTTTCAATCAACCGCATCAGGTCGTCAATCTCGGGGAGGAGTTTCCTGGTAAGGAATATCTGCCATCTAGGTTTCATACCGACTTCGAGAAGGCGTTCCGTTGCCGTCAGGGCATCCTTAAAAGCCCCCTTACGCCGGTAGAACCAGTCGGTAGTCTCTTCCATACCGAAAAAAGAAATCTGGCAGGTATCGGGACCGATTGATTTTGCCCATTCGGCATAGCTGCTATCGCGAGCCAGACGCCAGATACTGAGCAACTCATACCGCTCCGGTTTACCGTCACCAAGCTCTTCAGCCAGTGCATAAAGGTGCCGGTAGTCATCCGAGTAATCTGGCTCCCTGAAATCCGGACTTACAGCGAGAGACTTAATCGGCGTATCATGTGTGTCCAGATAGTTCCTGAACTGCGATACCGTCCACCTTAAGTCGTCATCGGTCAGGTCAGCCTTCGAGGCGATGCCCAGATAACAATGGCGGCATTTATTGGGACAACCGTGCATATCAAGGGCTACGCCAATCCTCTTTTGCGTTATTGAAGGCATTTAAAGTAAATCTCCACACAGGACGTAACGAGGGGTATTATATCACGAGTCAGGTGAAAGACTACAGGGTTATTTCGAGGTCGGGATTGGTCTGTCTCACCAGTTTATAGGCGCCGACTAATAACTCTTTACCGTAATCGCAGTTGAGTTTAATGGAAAAACCGGACGGGTCACCGGTGAATATTACCGGATAAATCTGGCAGACGACGGGTCTGACCGGATGCACACGGCACGTTTTTTGCTCTGCATCATAGAACATGCACGGCAGAGGCAGCCACCTGGTAAAGGCGAATTTACCCGTGAAAGGATGGAGTACGTATTTTCCCGCGTTTGTCTTCTCGTGTAGCGTTTCATAAGGCAACCCGAGATGGGCGGCTATCGATTCAAGTTCTTCTTTGAATACTTCTATGCCCGGACTTGCCGGATTCAGAGGGTTCGGCGTGCAGCATTTACCGCACCTTCTGCATTCCGAATAGGCAAGTATTTCCTGTACATTATAGGGCGTGCAGGGTAAAGGCACATTGAGAGATACATCATCGTCGCCAAGAGCATTCAGAAGGTCGTCCATATCAGAACCGGTTAGAGTGAGGATGTTTCTACCTTCGAGATGGTAGAGCCCGTATTTCTCCAGGTCCAGTTTGAAAATCTCTTCAGACTCGTAATTCGTACCGTCCATACTAATAACCTGACTCTGTTATTTCCACTCATCCACCGAAGCGCTGCCCAGGTACCTGAGGCTCCCTCCCTGCCAGTAGGGATTCGTTTCACCGCCAGCCACTATTATGTTAACGTCCACACCTCTCGGTACAGGTATCAGGGCGCCTTCCAGAAGATTCAGCCATGATGCGTAAGGCTCAACTCCGGCTTTAGCCTTTTCAAGTTCTTCGGTATGTCCACCGACAGCATAACCCCCGAAAGCCTGCCCCGGATAGCCCCAGTACTCGGTCTGTGTCATCAAGACGTTCTCGTGAAGCCACTGGCTGAGTGCCTCCTTGGACTCATATCTCCGGTCTTTCTGGAGCATCATGGCTACCAGGGGGTCCAGAACCACGGTTTCGCCGCAGCACTGCGTGTTAGCCTCGAAAAACCTCTTTATGGTGTAGTCTTTATCGGACTCGAACCCGCCCATGTTGCTCCAGCTCCAGCCGTGAAAGACGCTGACAACGCTTTCTTCAGGTCTGTAGCCTTTCTGGACGTGGAAAGGGTTCCATCCCAATGGCAGGCGTTCTTCCCTCTCGGCAAAGCAGAGATTATTGTAGTTATGTCCCTGTCCCTGACTGCCCATGTAGTTCAGTCCCGGTATAACACCTCCGCCGAGGTTTCTGGATATCAGCGTCCAGGCACAGCCGATGCTGGCATTGGCATGATTAAAAGGACCTAACGCTCCTGTTGACATGTTCATTTTTATCTCGTTACGGATAGGTCCGTTGACGCATACCATCGATGTGAATGAGTTCGTAGAAGTAAACAGCGAGGTCGTTCCTATCGAAGCCAGAGCCAGTATCACCGGCAAGAACTCCGGTCTGGCTCCTGCCATCACCGCGTTGACGGCTACCTGCTCGACGTTATAGAACCATGCTGCATGAGGCGACGAAGGAGCCATTTCTCCCACCTTCTCGTCGGGCTTGCGGCTCGTCCCTTTTAGCATCTCGGCAACTCTTTCTTCCGTTGGCAGGACTATCGGCATATAAGAAGTCCAGCCGTTGTTAAGGAAAAATTTATTGAGGTTTTCAGGTGTATCCGGCTCCAGCAGTCTCTGCTGCGGTTTTTCTATAAGCCCCGTATTCTTCTCCTCTTCGGTAAGTGGGCTGGTCAATCCCTCGATTACCTCTTCTATTACCTGCCTGCCGGACACGGGATTTTTACCCAGAATCTTCTCCCGGCATTCCTCAGGCGGTCTGTAGGCAACCGGATGCGGGACATAGGTTACTCTCAGGTTGGACATGCCTTTGCCGTAAAGCGATTCCCTTACAGCCGTTTCAAAGGTGTTGGTAATTATCGGGACGGTGGGTATTCCCATTTTTTCTGCGGTAACACAGTGACCGGCGACCGCCGGTGCACAGGTGCTTCAGTGGCCCACATACTGCACCATTCCGTGCCCGTTATTTTTAATTTCCTCCCACAGCTCAGGGTCATCATCGAAATACGACCCGGCTTTCTGTTTGTATAGCCAGTTTGTTTCGGGGTGCCGTTCCTTGAGGATATTCAGCAGCTCTTTTCCAAACTGCTCACTGGCAGGAAATTTCACGTCCACCACGTAAATCGTTTTACCGTCCAGGGTATCGAGACGGGGCGCCATCGGCTCAAGTTTTATTGGCGGTAGTGTCCCCAGAGGATTCAGCACGGTTATTTTCTTCCCATCATCTGTCATGCTACCCGTTCTCCTCGTTTATTCAGCAATGATATTTCGAATCTAATGATACTCCTTTTTCTCAGTTTTTATCAAAGTGAGTGGTGAATAAAAATAACAGCCGAAACAGAACGAACCATTTACGGAAATATCTTGACAAGGACAAGCTTCTCAAATAGAGTTCCATTACCACATCTATTTTATCAATAATGCGTGAAAAGGAGATGCAATGACCGTAAATGTTTATCCGACCGGTACGACCATCTATGACCCCGCAAAATGCTGGAACGGGTACACCATATTCCAGGCGAGAATGTTTCAGAATAAACAGTCGCTTGCCGTCCTGATTGATATGAACGGAAATGTAGTCAATCAATGGAAAGGACTGGACGGTATACCGAACAAGATGCTTCCCGGGGGTTATGTGCTTGGAAACACAGGTACAAGAAATCCAAGATACGGCTCCCAGGACCAGCTTGACCTTGTTCAGGTTGACTGGGACGGTAATATCGTGTGGAAATTTAACAGGTATGAACTCGTTAAAGACCCCCGTCAGAAACCGACATGGATGGCGAGGCAGCACCACGATTACCAGAGAGAAGGTAACCCCGTGGGATATTACGTCCCCGGTATGGAGCCGCTTGTCGACAGCGGTAATACCCTTCTGCTATGTCATAAAAATCTTGATAACTCCGGGATAACCGGTAAACTGCTTCTGGACGATACCATTATCGAGATAACCTGGGGCGGTAAGATAGTCTGGGAATGGATATGCAGCGAGCATTTCGAGGAGATGGGATTCAGTGAAGATGCCAGAAACACCATATCCCGTTTTCCGGGTATGATGGATGCAGGACGCAGGGGAGGAGACTGGACTCATATCAACTCGATGTCCACCCTCGGTCCCAATAGATGGTATGACGCCGGAGACGAGCGTTTTCACCCCGATAATATTATCTGGGACGGACGCCAGACAAATATCATGGCTATCATCGATAAAAAGACCGGCAAAATCGTCTGGCAGCTCGGACCTGAATACAACGCCACGCCGGAGTTGAGAAAGCTGGGCTGGATTATCGGCCAGCACCACGCCCACATGATACCGAGGGGACTTCCCGGTGAAGGAAATATACTGGTATACGATAACGGAGGTCAGGCGGGGTACGGAGCATCGAACCCGGGAGCGCTCAACGGCGTGGGGGTTGCCCGCAGGGACTATTCCCGCGTTCTCGAAATCGACCCCACCACACTTGAGGTTGTCTGGCAAAATCCCATTGGGGGCGGTTTTGCTGGACCTACTCGGGGCGTCAGGATATACAGCGGTCATATAAGCTCGGCACAGCGGCTACCCAACGGGAACACCCTGATTACCGAGGGCGCCAGCGGTCACTTACTGGAGATTACGCCCGATTATGAAATAGTCTGGGAGTACATCAGCCCGTATTTCAGCAGACGGGGGATGATGAACCATGTTTACCGGGCATACCGGCTTCCCTATCACTGGGTGCCGCAGGCTGATAAGCCGGAGGAAAAAGCAGTGCCGCGCCTTGATATAACGAAATACCGGGTCCCCGGTTCTCCGCTGAAGAAGCCACGGAAAGTCACAAGAATAAAAAACTAACCCGGGCATATATCCATACCCGGGTTATCCGCTCTCCGGTACAAGTAGTCCTATCTGTACACTCCGTATTCGTGGGTGAAATCAATCATCGCCTTCAGGTTTCTCGGATTTACCTCATCCGTTGAGCTTCTCGGCGATAAAATGAAACCGCCGTCCTTGCCAATTACGTCTATTAGCTTTTTACAGTGGTCTTTCACGTCCTGTACAGACCCCGTCTGCAATAGCGTCGAGGGGACATTTCCCTGAATGCAGACATGGTCTTTCAGAATTTCCTTAGCCCTGAAAATGTCCGTCGAGTCCAGCCTGGCAAGCATCTTGCCCTTTGGAAAATCAAGCAGGTACTCCAGCCGTGATGTAAAGTTACCCTCGAAAAACATACAGGGTGTCGCTCCCCTCTCGATGAGTGTATGGATGAGTTTCCTCATCGTCGGCCAGTAAAACTTATCGAACTGCTTCGTAGAAAGGAAATTATCGGAACCCCTGGTATTGGTCATAAAAAACCTGGTGTATCCCAGCGGGCTTGGAGGAGGCATCGGTCTCTCCAGCGTTTGCTCCAGTATTTTCTCGCATGCAGCCAGAAGCTTGTCGGGGTAGCGGAACATATCCGTCATAGTGCCTGCCATCCCCCGCATAGAGAGTGAGACTATATCGAAAGGCGGCAGTGCCCCACCCTGGAAATACTGTGGGAAGCCCACATCAAGCAGCATTTGATTGAATTTCATCATCCTTTTAAAATATTTCCTGGTTTCACGTCCGGATTTCTGTAAGGTCTTAATGGCGAGGTCGACTTCCGGTGTGGTGATTGCCATTGCCAGCATGTTTGCTCCCATCCATCCGGTAAGCCCTGAAAGATTTGGAAGCATCGCCAGTCCCGCCAGTTTGTCACTTGAGCGCGCCAGACTCACGCGTACATTATAGTCCGAAGGGTCTTTTAGAAAATAGTCGTAATCTTCAGGCTTCATACTATCTACCTCTATCGCCTGGTGTCCTTTATACGGGTCAACCCCGTAACCGGGCCAGCGACTATGTTTTGGTTCGAGGATTTCCATCGCTTTGCCCGGAGAGAACGTCTGTGCGTATATGAAGTCGGCCTGGTAGTGTATTATCGTCTCTTTATAGGCTTTATACCAGGTATCAAAATCGTAATAGGCAGCCGATGACGGTATTCCGGCATATTTTGCCGGAAAGTAACCCATACCGCAGATTATAGGTACTCTATCCGGGATTTTAAGCGCAATGGCATCGTGGACTCGCTGTTCCTTTTCTTTTCTAAGCTGGGCTGCCGTTTTTCCTTCCGCGATTATCTTTGCCACTCAGGTACTCCCTTATTTACCGGATATTTCCGGGTATTTATTATAACGTCTGTATCTCCAGAGGAAAAGCGAACATACCACCGCTATCAAGCCAGTTGCGGCGCTTGTATAGCTGAATGTACGTGAGAACCCAATCTTCTCGATTAGATTGCCTATTACAGGTGACAGCGGGGCTGATACACCGGTACCGGAAAAGTAATATATACCCATCACCGTTGCTCGGCGGTTAGCGGGAGTATTGCTGGCAAGGTAGCTTTCCGAGGTGGGCATGCGCGTATTCGTAATCAATCCCATGACCACCATCAGGGTAATGAGAACGCCCACGTTGGGAGCGTTGCCTATCAAGTATATCAGGGGTACGGAGAGAAAGGCCACTATCAGGATTATGCGCATACTGCCGAAACGGTCGGCAAAATACCCTCCAATGGGTGCCGCAAAAAGGCCCATTGCCGGGGTGATAGACATAATTCGCGCCGCAAACACTTCGGACACATTCAGGACATCGGTGGCATAAAGTGAAAGGTACGCCGATACCGACTGCACCATCGTTCCGGTGACGACGCTTATTATCAGGAATGGTACTATATTCCCCCACTGTATGGAGCCCTTTTCTTCCGGTACTTCCGCATCGTTTTCCTCTTCCTGCTGCTTGCCGGTTTCGACACCGGAACGCTTTCCGATAACAAAATAGAGGACAATCCCGAGTATCGCCATCGGGATTGAAATCGCCAGGAATGGTGCCTGCCAGCCCCATTTACCGGCAATTGGAGCTGCAATAAGCGGGAATATCCAGAAAGCCGAAGAGCCGCCGACCAGGTGGAATCCCAGGGCACGCCCGCGGTATTCCTCTTTAACCGAGGTAGATATGGCTGCAACCGACGCCGGATGGTAGCCTGCACCAAGTATGGAGGAAAGAATAAGAAACCCGAGAAGCCAGGTGAATGATTGCGTGAAACCGAGGAAAAAGCCGGCGATAGCCACACCGGTTACGCCCAGCAGTACCATTATACGTACGCCTATGCGGTCGGCAATCAGTCCGGCGGGAAGCTGACTCAAACCGGCGGTAAGCCCGAAAGCCGTTCTCATGAAGCCTATCTGTGTGTAGCTGAGATTGAGGCTATTCCGTATCATCGGCGTTAGTGGGTTTAACATGGCGCCAACGCCGTGATGTCCGAAATGAGCCAGGATAAATAGAGGAACTCTCCCGGTGATGTAGGGACGAAAGTCTATATTCTTGACAGCCCGTTTCAAGAAGCCGTCTTTAGAATACGAGGGGTAAGAATCTTGTGGTCCGGTCATATTGTTTTTTCATTATAGGGTTTATTGAAAAATTATACAAATTATTTGACACAAGAAAGACTGACGTCTTAAATTGGATTATATAGATTATCAGGAGGGTTGAATGGTTGAAGGTAACGAGCAGGATATACAGAAAGTAGCTAAATCGCTGAAGTCAAACCGCTTTGAAACGATAGAGGTCGTTAAAGATTCGGATAGTGCAACAAAAACGGTCCTCGATATGATACCGGATGGTGCCATAGTGGGCACCGGCGGTTCGATGACAGTAAATCAACTTGGTATCAGAGAGATATTAGTTGAGCGCGGCAATATAAAACCTTTTATACCGGGAAAGACAACTCCTGAAGAAATGAGACGTACCCCTGTTGATGTATTCCTGACCAGCAGCAATGCCATAACCCTTGACGGGAAGCTGGTGAATATCGATGCCACCGGCAACCGGGTCTCCAGCCAGATATTCGGTCCCGGGAAAGTCATAATAGTCATCGGGCAGAACAAGATTGTCAGTGATGTGGATGAAGCAATCAAGCGTGTAAAATACGTTATCGCACCGTATCACGGCATGACGATGGGAATTAACGCGCCCTGTGGCAAAACCGGCGAGTGCTCGAACTGCAAATCACCGGGACGTATCTGCAATATCACCA
Organism: uncultured Dehalococcoidales bacterium; assembly: GCA_964489895.1. Taxonomy (GTDB): domain Bacteria; phylum Chloroflexota; class Dehalococcoidia; order Dehalococcoidales; family UBA2162; genus MGML01. The sequence continues at coordinate 51,028 of CAZBAN010000001.1, read as the reverse complement.
CCATCATCGAAAAGAAACCCAGGATGACGGATATCGCCATCGTTCTCGTCGCTCAGGATATCGGACTCGGCTGGGACCCGGAATGGTCCCCGGAGCGTATCGAGAGTATCAAGGCAGCTTACAGGGCGCAGTGGGAAAAAGAGGTGGCAACTTTCCCGCGCCCCAGGAGACGTTGAGCATAGTCCCCGCTAAAGTCCTGTTATCTTACTTAGTATTTGCTATGGTCGAAACCTGTTCGGCTTTAGTTTGAGTTTTGCGTTCCGTCTGGATTCCGAAGTCACCTTTCCGGTAACCGGATGCTTAAAATGCATGGGGTAAATATAGCCGGACGGATATCCGTATTCGTGTTCCGCCCATACATCCGGATGAAGGTCATAAGATGCAGCGGGAGCTTCAGGAGCGGCTGTCTCCGCCGTGGCAAGGGCTCTCCTGGCTGAATAAGTGTAGTGCATCTGGAGTGCCAGCTTCAGTATCTTCCAGATGCCGTCTTCTTTGATATATTCCATTTCGTAGACGACGCTCATATACATCGGGTCGATAGCATCGTTTACGGGACGGAAAGCGACCGCTCCGTAGCCATACCATCTACCCTTTGCCCGCTTGCCGTCCGGGTCAACGGTGATAACCGGCGAGACCTGCATAACCTGATGTAAAAACTCCGGCGCCACTTCCCGGTTGCGTCCGAAATACCTGCGGATACCCTCAGGTCCTTTATAGGTACCCTCGACAAAGGTGCCGGAAATCTCCGGACTGGTGGAAAAGCAGTCTATTATCTCGTCGCTCATCCAGCGCTCCAGGTAATAGCCGTAAGCGCACTGGAGCCTTTTTATATCTTCGGATATCCCGAAGGTTCTGAATCTGCCTGTCCCTGTCCTCCACCTGTTTCCTGAGGACCTGCAGCTCATCCTCCAGAGACTTAACCCTGGAATCCAGCGTATTACTGCTCATAATATATCTCCTTATGTGACTTTAAGCCGGTTTATCAGGCTCTGTAGACTCTGCCGGTCTCCTTGTCTCTCCAGTAACCGCGCTGCTGCAACGGCCAGTTAAACGTAATCGCTCCGGGACGCGGGCAGTCATTGACGCAGCAGCCGCCGTACCAGCATTCGTCGGGGTGCAGTATCATCGGCGGTTTACCTTTCACAGGATTCGGGATAAATACGTCTACCTGGCAGACATTTACACACGTGTTACACCCATCGCAGATTTCGGGATTGAACAGTACCGGCGTGTTCGGGGTGGTTATATTAGGTATAGCATATACTTTATTATCAGCCATGATAGCCTCCTTATTTGCCTTTATAGACGCCTTCGTAGTCCTTGTTGTGCGCCTCGTAGTTCTCTTTCAGGTTGCCGAAGTAATCTATCGGCAGGTCTCTCGTCTTCACCTTGCCGTCTTCCATTCTTACGCAGATGAATTTGGTCCAGTCCGGCGGGTCGACTTCCGGATAATCAATCCGGTAGAAATTCAGAACCTGGCTGCTTGCCTTGCGTGCCAGCGACGCGTTAATCATTATCTGACCGTGAGTGAGAAGGTTGAGGTCTTCTAGGCTGCGCATCAGTTTGTGCGGGTCAAGGGCGTACAGCCGGGGTACGTACTCCTCTTCGATTTCCCTGAGCGAGTCCAGTCCCATGTTGAGCAGGTGCTCGGTCTTATATTCGGCGCAGAACCACTGCATCACCCTGGCTATACCGGCTTGCAGCTCTTTCCACTCCAGACCGCTGCTCCTCTTGACCGGCGCATAGATACGGGCTTTTTCACGGGCTACCTGTTCTCTGGATATCTCCGGTTTACCCACTTCCCGTACATACGCGGCGGCTTTTCTGCCGGTATACCTTCCGGTAGATGCGGCGTAGCTGTGGTCACCGGAAGAAAACATCTGCTCACCTGCTACGTACAGCCCGTCGAGGTTGGACTTAAGATTCCAGTCCACCATTGGTCCGGCGGCGTTGGCATTACGCCACTGGGGAGGGCTGGTGCCCTCAAGAAACTGGTAGTTCATGAGCTGGTGCTTTGCTATGTCGAAGCCCGATTTGTTGTAGGTATCTGTGATAATTTTAGTGGTGGACTCTTCGCCCAGCATCAGTTTCCAGGTGACTCTCCTCTCAATCTCCGGCATACCGGCGAAGTCCCCGTAGAAAGGCAGAGCGTATTCGCCCGTCTGTATGCCTTTACGTATTTTCTCTCTATTTTCGGGAGTGGGACCCATAGCGCCACCATCAGGCCATCCCTGCAGAGGCCAGGGAAGTTTCTTGCCGTTGGCATCAACCTGCTGGATATTCTCATAGCTGGCGTCAGAAGCACCGCTGTACCAGGTGTGCTTGTGACCGGTACCGAGCATGAGCATTCCCTGCCTTTCCATCAGAGCGAGTTCTGCGCCGGCTCTCCACGCCATAGCGAAACCGTCGCCGGTCATGGTCCTCGACCTGAAGGTGGTGTAGCCGGACAGCTCCGTGTTCAGCATGAAAAGGCTGTAGTCGCCCGCCGTGCTGAGAACTGTCGCTTTCGATTTAAATACCATAAACTCACCGGTGCGGTTGTTGATTCCGGTAGCACCAACGATTTTACCCCCCTGAATACCGCCTTCATTCAGCAGGCTCGTGACCATGACGCGGTCATAGATTTTTACGCCGAGTCGCTTGCACTCCTTTTTCAGGGCTGGCTTGAATGTCGTCCCCCAGACGCGTATGACGACTTCGGTGGTATGATTGGGGCTGTAGCGTGGTGAAAACATGAATTTCGTATCGTCATACCTGCCTTCGGCGCCTACATATTCGTCGTCCAAATCCCTGATTTTGCCGCCCATCTGCTCGAGTTCCAGAAGGGCATCGTAGCACTCGCGGCACTGAATCTGGCGACCGATTCCATTACTGTACGGCATTGCCAGAAACCGCTCCGCCCATTTATCGGGGTCGACCTTCGAGTGAGGATTTGCGGGGACATCGCACCAGTGGTCGCATCCCGGACCGCCGGCGCCGCTCCTTACCGTGTCTCCCTTTTCCACCAGAGCCACCGATAGCCCCTGCCTGGCAGCGCTGATTGCCGCCCAGCAGCCAGCGATACCACCGCCTACAACCAGCACATCAGCCTCGATTTCCTGCTCCTCCTCATACAGTATCGGGTATGGCCAGCCCGGAGCCTTCCCTTCTTTTTTCAGGTAATCATGCCATGTTGACATTTCTGGATACCTCCTTTCGGAATTGTGTAAATATTAATCTGGACCTGGTGACTGACAATTTATCTAATCCTGGTCGATTTGTCAAAACCGAATAAAACCACTCAATATATAATGGATTTTTCTAAATAGCAGAATATTGTTCCGCAGAGGAATATACTTGTGTATAAGCAGTCTGTTTATGCGCCCTGTGACTGAGCCTGAAGCTCTCTCATTGCCTGAGGCCTGATTTTCCGGTAAATCTCTTCCGGTCGGCAGGTATCTCCGTTGCGTGACAGGAGCCGGTCGACAGGAATGCCGAACAGCCGCTCGTTTTCCTCCAGGTAGGGTTTGATAACCGTCCAGTCATCATCCGTAAAATCGACGAAGGCGCCACCGTTGAGCTGGTCATCGGAGACCTTACCGTAGGGGTCTCTTATATAGATAGCGCCGCCCGATGCCAGCGAGAAAAGGTTTCCCCCAGGATACGGCTCATCAAGTTCGGTAATGATACCGTCATCGTCGAATTTGATGCCGTTCAGTATGACAAACCCGCCGCCCGCCAACGGGTCTCCCGCCATGAAAGACTCCGCCAGGTAGTCTAGACAGGTCCCGTTTATGACCACCCGCGGTCTGCCGACGGCATTGATAAGGGGACGACCGGCGGCATTTCCCATTACGAAAATTTTGCCTCCCTTGGCTCCGTACATGAATGTCTGCCCGACATCCCCGTAGACAACGAGTTTACCGTCTTTCATTATCTGGGCGAGCTGGTCCTGACTGTCACCGTGGACATATATCTCCAGACCGTCGATACCCGATGCGAGGTAATCGCCCGACGAGCCAAAGACGTCGATTCGGACTCCCTGCGAATTCGGTCCTAATCCGTTGGCAATAAACCTGTGCCCCCTGGCGTGCATGATTATGAACCTCATAAAACCTTTCTCGTATAGCCTGACTATCTCAAGGGCAAGAGAGTCCTTCCCTTCCGGCGGGTATGGACGGGCATCGATAATCAGGGTCTGGTTCTCATTTGCCGGTTCCGGCAGCTCCTTGCTATCAACCAGGTACATAAAACCTTCCGAAGGTGACTTTTTGATGGCTTCGGTTATCGCCGTCAGTGTCCTGTCGTAAAGCGTAAGAAGACTGCTGCGTCTCAGCTTACCTGTCTGGTACCTTCTGTCAATAAGGAGAGCCAGAGTGTCAATAACCTTCTGGCGGTCGTCATCAGAATCAACAGCCTTTTCCATATTCGAAAGTAAAGCGATGATATCATCGTAGTCGCATTCTTTGAGCTTATCGACGATTTTGCCGAACAATTCTTCAGCGGTAACGCCCTTGATTGTAATATCGCTGTTTTTAGTCTTCTTACTACTAGGCGAAGAGCCTTCAATATAAGGCTGTCTGGATATATCCGCTGTTATTTCGCTGCCGAATTTATTGGTACAGACGAGAGTTGCGCCGTTTTCATCCGACTTTACGGTAAAGATAAAAGCCCCGCCGTCGGTATGGCTGCCGCCGCGGGCGTTCCAGTAGCGGTCAGCCCTTGGCCAGAAACGCTTATCCTCTCCTGCCAGGCTCTCAAGGGCGGCATCTATCGCCTGCTTCTCCGAGGCTGCGAAACCTATCGAAGCCTGACCCTGCTGCAAAGCAAATACCTGCGGTCGCAACATACTGGTATCGGTAATACCGATAAGACGGAATACCTTCTCCGGCTGCGCCGACTGCGCAATCAGGAAGAACCAGGGCCCATCGGGCGAGCCGTGGATATGGACCGACTGGAGTAACTGATATATCTTCCTTTTGTCCTCGGGTAGTTTGGTAAAGTCCCGTTCCATCGTGGGCGCCAGCGATTCGATAACGTATTCGAGCGGATAACCGTAGGTCCTGTGGAGCAGGTCGAACACAAGCGCCGAGACCTCAGTGTCTGTCTGAAACAGCGGGTGTATATTCCTCTGCGCCAGGTAATCCGATATCGAAGCGTAATTGGCGAAATCCCCGTTATGTACCAGCGCTTCATGCAGTCCTACAAACGGATGCGCTCCGCCGGGATGCCAGACCCTGCCTTTGGTCGGATAACGGTGATGTCCTATCCAGACATTGGCGTGGATATCCTCAAGCTGGTAGTAACGGATGACGTCATCACCGTAACCAACCATTTTCAGCACGATAATATTCTTACCGTGCGAAAGCACGAATGCCCGGTTGCTATCCTCCGAGGCATAATACTCGTAATTAAGTCGATACGTGTTCTGGTAAACGATTTCGTCTTCGATTTTCCGCACCGATTCCTGTTTACCTTTACCGGTATCCAGTCCATTCTTTTGCTGAAATTCGTTGACTGCTTCCGGTTTTACCCTCACAAAGTACGTGTATACTTCCGGCGGTTGTATTTCGATGCCTTTTATAGCGCTGAAATCGTCAACATGCGGCACGGCACGCTGGTAGTCCAGATTAAAGACAGGTTCGATGTATTTACGTTCGACCTCCTGACGACAACCGGGTTCAAGATAGGCAACAGTCAGCAGGTAGTCGTTTTCGAGTACTTCTCTGCTGACGCCGTGCTCTTCCGGTATGAGACCGACGGCAGCGATACCCCCGCCTTTGCTGTTACCCCGGTTCCGCATCTGTATCATCGATTGCAGCAGGTGATGACCCCGTATTTTCTCATCGCAGGCGATACCGATTACGCCGCAGCCGCCTTCTGCCTCACTGCTGCCGGATAACGGCTGTGCCCTGAAATCAGTGGCAGGCACTCTTGAAGCTATTATTTTTTCTGCGAAATTTTCCGGCACCATCTTTCAGCTTTCTTTCCTGCCGGTATAGACCAGCAGGTCGTGTCTTCCGCGTAACTGCCTGATATCCTTAAGTCCCAGTCGACGGAGTATATCCCGTAATTGGTATTGTATCGAGCGGTACAGATTACTGACGCGCATCGACCCCCAGTCCGGATCAATAAATGTCGCCAGTTCTTCATCCGTGGTGGTAATGCCTATCGGGCAGCCGCGCCCGCTCTCACAGTTTGCACAGCGGCTGCAGCCGAGTGCCACCAGTTCCGATGTCCCCAGTACGCACCCGTCGGCTCCGAGGGCAATTGCTTTGGCGATATCATATGCGGTGCGTACCCCGCCGCTTGCCATGACAATAAGCTCGTCACGGATTCCCTCTGATAAGAGGTAGCGGTGGACTCTGGGAATGGCGAATTCGACGGGCATGGCTATGTTTTTCTTGGCAATCTCCGGAGCGGCGCCGGTACCGCCGTAGGCACCGTCAATCTGTAAAATATGGGCTCCGGCGTAATAGCTGCCGACACTGACCATATCTATATCCGTCGGCGTGGATACTTTGACGCATACCAGCGCATCAGGATTAATCGTCTTTATCCAGTCGACGTGTTTCTTGTGGTCCTCCACGGAGTAGACAGAGTGAAACGGGAATGGAGAGAAAAGGCTTATCCATGGAAGCGTCTCCCTCATTCTGGCGACCGCCTCGGTCGTTTTATCACCGAGCAAGTGACCGCCCAGCCCGGGCTTCGCTCCCTGCGCGTATTTAAACTTCACGATACGCGAGTACCGGATTGTCTCTTCACGAACGCCGAACATACCGGTTGCCACCTGGGTGATGACATTGTCCTTATATGGTATCAGCGATTCGGGGTAACCGCCTTCTCCCGTAGAGGTGAAGGTATCCCACTCGGCGGCAGCCCTGACTCTTGACAGCATAACCTGTTCGCTGATAGAGCCGAAAGACATGCCGGCACCAAACACCGGGATTGGAATCACGATTTTCGGGTCATAATCTCTGCCGTTAAGCGGGATAGACGTATCAATATCCGTATCCTCGGCTAACCATTCGCCCTCCGACAGGAAGTTGAAGTCCAGGACATCGAATCCTCCGCCGGAATTGCCTACTTTATATTCCAGCCCGTTGGTCGGCGGTCTGCCCGTTTCCGCCTGTATGCGGGTAGAAAGGATGAGGTCTGCCGTCCAGCGGTAATCGCCCAGCGCCGGCATCTTACCGTATTTCATCTCCGAGGATATTTTGAAGCCCTCCCTCAGGAAATGCGTATGCTTTTCCGTTATCATCCTGCTGGTTGACTTGTCAACTGCCGACATAACCGGTAACCTCTCTGAATGCCTCTTTTTCCATGTCTTCCTGGAACATAGCCCGTCCCATCTCACCCCTGAGGCGGCGTACCTCTCTTAACCCCATCGCTCCGAGGATTTCAAGCATCTGGTCGCGCCACGAACCAATCAGGTTCTTCAGCCTCTGAATCCCCCACTCAACCGGTATTTTCCTCGGTAATTTAAACTGGCATGTTTCGCGGTCGGTACATTCGCCGAGTATGGTCGCTTGCAGGGCTAATGGTAATGCTATGTCCAGCGCCACGACATCCAGTCCGCAGATAATTGCCTTGGGTATATGCTCGGCGGCGATAATACCGCCGCTACCTATTAGAGTCACCTCGTCTCTTACTCCGGAATCCACGAAAGCTATGTGTGCTTTTCGGATTAGTTCCCGGATAAATTCTCCGTTCCCGTTTTCGCCGTGATAGTCCGCCGTGAGATGAAAAACGCGGGTGCCCGAACGGTAACACTCGAGGAGCTTATCCGTAAACTCGCCGTCCAGGGGTATACGCAGGCAGAGAATGCTACCCGGAAACCGTTCCTGGACTGAAGCAAGAAATTCTTCATCGGTATCGCTCAGTTCAATCATTTTAGGTTGATAGGTTATTTTGAATAGCTCATCACGGTCGCCCTTTGAAACGAGCGGTACGATGTGTTCCTCTGAGAATCCGAATTCTTTAATCGCCTTAATGGGAACTATCGATAATGTCTCGATTTCCCTCGCCGTCTTATTAATTATGTCAAGTATATTTCTTGTCGTTGCCGAATCCGGGATGGCGTCAAATACCACCGGTAAAGGAATACTGAGAATATCCAGGTTATATTCTGCCGGCATCCCCTGTTCATCAAAGGATATAAACGAGAGCTTACCGCCTATATCCGCCACGGTGGATATGAACTCCCTGCCGTGGATTCCGTCACGGGTCGGGCGGACGATTTCCGACATGTCCGTCCACATACCGTCCCATCCTTTACCGCCAAACCTGCCCCGGTAACCGGCGCCCTTTACCGGGATTCTACCCGTCTGGGATTCATAGTGTATAGCATCGATATGTTCCGGTCTGATATATGAATCTCCCAGACTCTGGAACTTGGGATTACGGTACACCTGGACCCAGTCAGGATGTTCCGTGGTACATCGTAAACACCCCACACAGTCATCGTAACGGGGCGCCATACCTCCCACAGGTCTGCCGTAGACACCGTATATGCAGGGACGGCTGAAGATGACTTTCAGGTTCGTGCGATAGTGGATAAATTCCTTAAGTATATGAAGGGCTAGGCGGATTCTCTTTGGTGTCGGGCGAAAACGTCCTGGGAAAGAAACAATGTCATTAAGCTGTTTTGTATCTATATGGTAACGTCGGTATCGGTTCTGCTCCATGCTTGTGTTTTTATTATAGCACAGGCTCGACCCGCTACCAAACTAAATATCAGTGTTTTTACTCCCGTTGGGATGCTTCGGGAAGTGGGCTAACGCAGCAGTCCATACGTCGCTAATTCCGAAGCTATATCGGATAGTCCGAGCTCTTTCAGCCCGGTCTCTTTCGGCAGTCCGCTTTCAACATCCCATCCCCTCAGCTCATAATATTCATCCTTCAATCTCTCGAACTCATCCTTTGTCAACACCGAACCTTCCCTGGATGCAGGTTCATCACCCCTACCCGGGACCAGGCATCCTGGGCTATAGAACACCCACCTGAGTGGTTCTTCAAATACGTAATCAGAGAGGCTATCACCGCTTCGCCCGCCCCATCCCTGACGCAGCAGGACTGCCCTCTGTAAATTAAAGTTTCGCTCTCCCGTCTTCAGGAGCTCTTTCTCATCCAGGTGCCTGCCGGTAATGGCGGAAACAATCTGGCTCTCCAGAGTGGAAAGCCCTATACTTTCATCAATATCTCTGACCTGGTAGATAGGCCAGGCTAAATCGCATACGATAAGGCTCTCCTTAATGTAACCATAGTCCTGAATCATTTTAGACGCCAGTGCTTTACCCTTGTCCGATGAAAGGTCGCCAGCCGAGGTGCTCCCCCAGTATTTCGCGGCGATATCCCTGAAAATTTCGGTAGATAAAAATGCGTCCTGATAACCCTGCCGCCAGTTAGCCCACCTTGCCACGGGAAGGGCCGTAGCGTGAAGAAGATGAATAGCCCTTCTCGGCTCGGTAGCATTAATCATTGCGTTGGCAACCATCATTCTCGGGTCATGGTCCTGGGACTCATTTGCCCTGTTTGCTATCAATAAGTTCAAGAACTTACCTGAATTCTTTCCTGTGTACTCTGCTGCCTTCGTAGTACCCTGTGACAGTATATCTCCGAAACCTTCCCGGTAAGATATCATGCGCGTAAGCGTCTCGATAAACTCTATACTGCCGATTCTGGAAAGAGGCAGTCCCGTCTCTTCATCCGACATGATGCCCTGCCGATAGCATTGACCGAGCCACTCAATCAAAGGCTGCAATACTACTGTATCGAGCCCGTACTTGTCACACAGTCGGCTGGCTACCCTGGTAGCTTCGGCACCTTCATCACCCCCGTAATACCTCATCGCTGCCCCGGCATAAAATTCTGACGACTGGCAGAGGGACTTAAACTGACGTCCGCCTTCCGCCTCGTAATAACCCCGTGTACAACCGCTGATACAACCGTAACAGGCTTTAAACTGCGTTTTCAGGGGTAATATGTGACCGTAATCTTCAAAATTATGCGCCCGCAAATGATAAACACGGTCGGCAAGGCTCCGTAATTTTTCAGGTTCGGCAGCTACGGGTCTTACTTTGTTATCAGCCCTGACCGCTATTGCTTTCAGTTTTTTACTTCCCATCACGCCGCCGAATCCGCTTGAACCGGAAGCTCTCTCCGCTGCCAGCACGTTGGAGAACGAGACTAGATTTTCACCGGCCGGACCGATAGCCAGTACCCTTACACCTTTCCCAAATTTTGCTCGCAGCGCTTCTTCTGTTTCGATAGTTGTCTTGCCCCATAAAAAAGAGGCATCGTTTATCTCAAACCTGCCGTTATCAATCAGGATATATACAGGCCTGTCTGCCCTACCCTTAACCACCATCCCATCGTAACCGGCGTATTTGAGCCAGGCACCCCAGCTACCACCCAGATTGGCATAAGAGAAGGACTCCGGGTCCATAGCCGCAGACTTGCCGCAAATCTGCCAGCGGCAGCCGGCAAACCTGGTGAATCCCGCCAGAGGCCCGGTTATAAATATCAGACAATTATCGGGTTCATAAGCTCCCGTTTCCGGCGAGGTCTCGTCCCAGTAAATCTTGGCGGCGATACCTCTCCCGCCCAGAAACCGGTCAGCATACTCGGAAGTGTCTAACCTGGCTGTCCTGCCGTCTGACAGGTCTACTTTAAGAATCGTTCCCGCATAGCCGTGTTCAGCCATCCGTGATTCCTTTCAGAAAAGCTTGTCTGGTAATGAATGATTTCGTATATCCTACCCTTCCACCATGAAAGAAGCAAACGTAAAAAGTACCTTCTAGGGCTGAACCAATATCCTCTACAATATCAGCATCGCGTCGCCGAAACTGTAGAACCGGTAC
>CAZBAN010000001.1:23334-40087 GCA_964489895.1 uncultured Dehalococcoidales bacterium | reverse complement strand
CCGTACTCACGGTGTATCTCGTGCTCCTCCGGGTCTTCCTCGCGTACCGGTCTGAAGGTATCTAAACCAATGTGCAGGGTGGTATAGAGGCACCGGACTCCCTTACTCTCAATCTGCCTGAATAGTTCCTCGGTAAGATGAAGTCCGGCGGTGGGCGCGGCGACGCTTCCAGGGTTATCGGCATAAATTGTCTGGTAACGGTCCGGGTTCTCCAGCGGTACACGGATGTAAGGTGGCAGGGCAACCTCGCCGATGTCATAAAGGGATTTTTCATCGGAGAACCGTATAGTCTTCATCCCGTTGTCACCGGACTCGATTACTTCCGCCGTTACTTCGGTTGACCGGTCTCCATTATTTATCTCGATAACGTTGCCGTCCCTGACACGCCTGGCGGGCTTGAGCAGGGTTTCCCAGACGTTCATATCCAGCCGGCGCAACAGCAGGATTTCCACCTTGCCGCCGCTTCCCGCTCTCTTTCCCCTGATCCGGGCGGGAATAACCTTACTGTTATTGAGTACCAGGACGTCCCCTTCCCGCAGGTAATCTGTTATCTCGAAGAACCTGCGGTGTTCAATCGAGCCGTCGCTGCGGTTCATCACCAGAAGCCGTGACTGGCTTCTTGGTTCGACAGGCGTCTGGGCGATAAGCTCCGGGGGAAGGTGATAGTCAAAATCGTTGGTCTTCATCACGATAAATCATATCACAAAGAGAAGAATGATATGTAAGGTCGAAGGCTTATAACCTTCTGTAAGACTCGGGTCGTAGGGCGGACCTGTCTCCCTCCGCTATCGTCTGTTTGAGCCGGGCAATCATACTGTCTTTTTCCTGCGGCAGCCTCCCCCGCACGGCAACGTAGTTCGAGGCATGCATCGAGCTGAAGAAGCAATCCGTGAAGTCGGAGTTTTCGACCATTATCAGCAGTTCCCTGAGCGATTGAAACTCGGATATCGGGTGGAACCTGCCCTCCAGCATATCCTTCTGAATAGGTGCTCCCGGAGTAAAGAGCAGCGTCAGAGCGCCCACGTAATCAGGGTCCATCTTGTTCAGCACTTTTATCGTCTTAAGAGCGTGTGTCTCGCTTTTTTCCACGCCTCCAATTCCGAGAATGACCATTACGGAAGACAGTATTCCGGCTTCATTAACCCTCTTAATAGCCTCTATCATCTGGCTGGAGGTAATCCTTTTATCGACCCTTTCCAATATCTCGTCATCGCCGCTTTCAAGTCCCATGTAGATTATTCCCAGTTTGAGTTTCCTCAATGTCTCCAGTTCTTCAGGGCTTCTGCGGAGAATATCCGCGCCGGTAGCGTAAATGGCTACTCTTTCCACAAACGGCAGCTTCTCGTTAAGGTGCTCCAGCGCAGCCTTCAGCTTTTCATATGGATATACCAGCGCGTCGGCGTCCTGCAGGAACACACCCTTGCCGTCCCACTGGCTGGCTATCATGTAGACTATATCAGGAATATCGGGCAGCCTGACACTGCTCTTTATGTAGAGTGCCAGGGCATCAATCTCTTTAACAACCTCATCAAGCTCTCTTAACTGCAATTTAGAGCCGCAGTAGGTACAGAATGTGCAGGTATTATTGGAACATCCGGCGGTCAGCGGCAGATAATAGCTCCTGCCCTCGCTGGGGGGACGTATTATATCAGGTCTTTCGAAAGGCATACGTTAGGCTTCCTCTCTGAAAATATTCTACTCAATCCCGGCTTGCTTCTCAAGTAAACTCAATCGGGCATAAACCGTTTAAGATATTAAAAGGGTGAGTCCCGATGTTATCGGGACTCACCCTTCCACCTCCACCCCACACAACCACGCTACTTAACGCGGATATCTATTTTTATCACGCACCGGTTTTCAGCGAGTCCTCTTCGCCTTCAGCATCCTGGTTTTCATAAAAATCACCCACAGGAGCCGGCTGGTTCAGCCCTGTAATACGCTCCAGGTCAATACGATACGAGCACATCAGGCACTGCTCGTACCAGTTATCAAAATCTTTATCGATATACATATCACTGCCGCAGCGAGGGCAGCTCTTCAGTCTCCATCTCACCATGTGTGTTACCTTCTCACACAAGCCTGTATATTCTCAAGACATAATAATTCTAAACGGCTGGGAGAGTACTGTATGTGATATTAATCTCATTCTGGAAGTGGTTGATGGAGATACAAAGTGGGAGGTAAAAAAGGATGGACCAGAGCAGGTGTGGATTGAATGACAGGTAATTTTTAACTATTCCTCGATAACTACGTCAAAGGGGCAGGTTATGGCTCCCTGAGGGCATGCCAGTTCACACTGGGCACACCACATGTTACACACTTTGCCGGGCTCTGGCTTTTTATAAGTGACGACATTATTTACCAGAACAAGGGCTTTACAGGCGCAAACGCTGACACATATTCCGCATCCGTCGCACTTTTCGGCGTCTATTATCGGTACACTAGACAAAACAGGCCCTCCACTTTATATTTATATCATAAGCCTTAACGCTTAATTTTGTATGTAACATTTATCTCAAAAAGACTCCTCTACCATTTCTCTCAGAGCTTCTTTATTGGCAATGGCAACACGCTGGCGGCTTAATCGTATCAGTCCTTCTTCTTCAAGCGCTTTAAGTGACCTGCCTACGACTTCCCGAGCGCTTCCTGCCATAGCCGCCATCTCCTGCTGGGTCAGTCTCGGTCCCGAACCAGCATCACCGCTGGCATGCTCCAGCAGTATTTTGGCAACCCTGCCGATAACCTGCCTGAAAGATAAGTCCTCGACCAGCGAGACCAGGCTCCTTACCTGACCCGCCAATACCTTGATTGTGTTTATTGCTATCTGCGGGTGGTTCTGTAGAAGTACCTTTAGTTCACCTTTCATAATTTCATATAAGGTAACTTCCCCCATCGCCTGTACGCTGGCTGGATTTGGGTTGTTGTCAAACACGGCGACGTCATTGAAAGATTCTCCGGGGCGGATGATGCTCAGTATCTGCTCCTTCCCTTCAGCAGAGGTCTTGAAAGCTTTCACCGCTCCGGAAACGACGAAATACAGGGCTTCAGCCTCGTCGCCTTCATAAATAATTGTCTCTCCCCGTTCCGCCTTCTTCTCGAGGATGAGAGATTTTATGGAGTCAAGATCGTCAGGACTCAACCCTTGAAAATATGATATTGTTTTTAGAAACTCTGTATCGACAGCCATTTGTTTTAGAAAAGGGTTTTCAGTATCGGTTTATGGTTGCTTAATTCTATCACGACTCCTCTCAAATATTCTAGCGGGAGCATTCAAACTTTTCTCTTGCCACCAGCCGTCTCATACGCTAGACTTGTAACGTCAAGGAGAGTAAGACTTTGGTAAGACTGACCTTTTACGGCGGCGTAAATGAAATCGGCGGGAATAAGATTCTCCTAGAAGACGGGGAAGGGAGGCTGTTTCTCGACTTCGGTTTTCCTTATAAGAGGTACAAGCTCTTTTACGAGGAGTATCTGAGTCCTCGAGTAGGAGCCGGGCTGCTCGACCCCCTGGCAATGGGCCTGCTTCCGCCACTGGAGGGACTTTACCGTGAAGACCTTGAGGAGCCGGACCTATGGCAGCAATTCCGGGACAACCCTTCCTACCGAAAACTGGACAAAGTCGAAGGAATCCTGCTTTCCCATGCCCACCTCGACCACTCAGGATATATCTCGTTTGTCAAGGGCAGTATCCCTGTTTATTCGACGGCGATAACAGCCTTTCTTACAAAAGCGATACAGGACTCGGGAAAATCCGGTACTGAACAGCAGATATGTTATTACAGCCCCACGGTACGTGACTATCCTTCCGGCTGGCGGCAAATCTCCCACCTCTCCAGTGGGACGGGTACACCAAGTGAGCAGCGGCAGTTCTGCCTGGGAGACATTTCTCCGGAAGTACTGGATTCCGAAGCTAGAAAGTTCTGGGATTCCGGTTTCTGGGAGAGGACAACTCGCCAGAAAGGCTTTAATTCCCGTCCCCTCGGAAACCTTGAATCGTGCAATTTTACTCTCAGGTGTCTGCCGGTAGACCACTCCATACCCGGTTCCTGCGCCTGGGCAGTCAAGACGAGTTCCGGCTGGCTGGTTTACAGCGGAGACCTGCGACTCCACGGTAAACGCTCCGGACTCACCAGGGAATTTATCGAGCAGGCAAAAAGGCTGAATCCAAGAGCACTGATCATCGAGGGCACCAACACAGCCCGTGAAACGAATGTCTCTGAGCAGGATATTTATGATAACGGTATCAGGATAATCAGGGAAGCCGGCAGCCTGGTTATCGCCGATTTCTCTCCCCGGGACACGGACCGCCTGCTGACCTTCCTGCAAATAGCCAGAGATACCGGCAGGAAGCTGGCAATCCTGCCTAAAGACGCCTATCTGCTAAAAACACTCAGGCTTCTAGATTCTGAAATACCTGACATCGCCAGCGATGATAGTCTGGTCATATATCAAAAGACCACTGGCAGAACTGATATATGGGTGCGTAATCTGGTGAAAGAGTATGATGCTAAAATTGTCCTGGCTGAAGACGTCGGTGCCGCCCAACATGAATATATCCTCTGTTTCAGCTTTTTCGACCTGAATGAGCTGCCCGGCATCCGTCCGGCGGCGGGTAGCATCTACGTCTACAGCTCGAGCGAACCCCATGACGAAGAGCAGGAGATTGATTTCCGTCGCCTGCATGAATGGCTCCGTTATTTTTCAATCAAAGGGATGGGCTTGCCAGTAGAGATAAACGGAGAGTGGCAGATACCGGAAAGCGAGAAAGGGCTGCATGCTTCCGGTCATGCCTGCGGGACCGACTTACTGGAGATAGCACGGGAAATTAGCCCCGAGATTCTAATCCCGGTACACAGTGAAAAACCTGAATTCTATGCAGAACGTCTTAAAGGCAGCGGCATAAACGTTGTCCTTCCGGAGGTATACGGCAGCATCGAAGTATAAACCTGCAAAGTTATGAGCCTGGTTATCAGCTTCCTCTCATGCTGTAAACGCAGCCACAGTAATCCTGCCGGTAGATAGCCATCTCTTTTGCCAGTTCCGTAGCCCGTTGAAAACCCGCCTTTTTCTTGAAGTCCCTGACCATAAACCTGTCGCCGCCTATCCCCTGCCCGATTCTGTTTATTATGCCCGCCGCTTTATGCGGGCTGATGGTTAGAGTGGTGGTAAATGCGTCATAATCTGAGTCCTGTAAATACTGATAGGTCTTTTCAAGTCGGTGCCTGAAGCAGACCTCGCATCTCCTGCCGCCCTCGGGCTCATCTTTCAACGGTGCCGTCAGGGCAAACCAGCTTTCTGGTAAATACCGCCCTGCTGCAAGCGGGAATCCCATCTCCACGGCGACTTTACGGGCTGCTTCCAGTCTTCTCTCATACTCTTCCTGCGGATGGATATTCGGATTATAGAAGTATCCTTTTACCTCGTGCCCTTCCGCAATCAACCTTTCGGCAGCACCGGCGGCACATACCCCGCAGCAGATATGCAGTATAATCTTCACTGCCAGGACTCCATGACCCTGGTTACCTCATAAAAGTCCGAAAGCGGGGTGCAGTCAATGTTTTCTTTCTTACAGTGTTCCAGCAGGGAGCCCGTAGCGAATATATAGTGGCATTTTTTCGCCGGCAGTATATCCGAAGCCCCGTCGCCGATATATACCACTCGATAGCCTTCAGCGAGGAAATTATCCGTATAAGCGGCTTTTATGTTTGAATCAAGATAGTTACCGTCGGGACCCCCGTGCCTGACTAAAAGACCATCGGGCTGGAAGTCGGTATCCCCGGCGTAAACCTCGATACCTGTAATACCGGCGGCTTTCAGGATTTCATCTATATAAAAGGAAAGTCCGTTGCTGACGATTACTAACCGGAACCCTTTCTTTTTACAGAACGATACAAGTTCCTGAAAGCCAGGACGGATTTCTACACCGTCCATTACCGTTTTCAGAATGCTCTCTCTGTCGGCTTTCACCATGTGGAACACTCTGGAATTGAACTGACCGACGGTCATACCGCCTTCCTGATATTCCCTGAACAGATGCCGCCATTTTCCCGGGGCGTATGTATCCAGTATCAGGAAACTGCCGTCTTCCACGGTAACAGTGCCGTCAAAATCACACTGGACCAAGACCTTGCCGGCTTTTTCCAACTAATAACTCCTCTGCACAGCGATAATTATAGCCAGTATTATTCTCCTGAATCCAGCCCCCATTGCTTGAACACGTTCTTATAGATATCAGGCTGAGGGAAATCCGGCTGCATAATATAGTTAAAACGGCTGTAGCCCCAGCTCCCTTCCTGGGCTTTATTGAAGTCCGACATAAACTCTTCCAGCTTAACTTTCGGCACCGAGAACATCATCTCATCTTCCCCACCCAGAGCCCGTTCGTATTCCCCGGGGTCAGGCAGGACAATCCAGTACTGCCCTGTTAGAATCGGGTTTACGACCGCATAAGAACAGGACCAGGGATAGAAAAAGGAATTAATATTAGGTCTTTCTTCTTCCTTTATGGTCAGCAGCATGCTTCTCAACTGCGCTGTGTTAGAGTAAATGATAACCAGATCAGGCTCGAAATTGGTTGTTATCAGGGGTGCCGTAACAATCCCGATGTATTCTCCGTACTCGAATCTATCTGCGGTAGCACCGTGTCCCCTCTGAGAATCCCGCTCCTGCTGCAACTCGACCAGACCGTATGCCATTATGGGACCCGGGCACCAGTTGTCTTCTTTCAACATGGCTATAGTATCTTTTTCACGCCTCGACATTGCGAATGCCTGGCACTGGGCAAGATGGTAGCCCCTGTCTCTCTTCGGTCGGATCGCTCCTTCCGGTATATCGTCTTCATTTTTCAGCATTTTTACCGCTAACGGCGATGTCCTTAGCTTCAGTTTCCTCTCGAGTTCCTCTCCATAGCTGTTATATTCCTTAATACTCGGCATATATCCTGTACCTCCTTTTATATTATATACAGATTAACCAACGGAAAGTCGCTTTTTAGCCGCATCCAGCCAGTCCACTATGGCGATGTTCCTGCCGCAGGCATTCATGCAGGAACCGCAGGCATCACAGTTTTCAATCCGGTGTTTTTCATCACGGTAAAGAGACCTTGCCGTCCCGATATCGCCGTACATCATGGCGTCATTATATATCTCGAAGATACGCGGCACGTCGATACCCTGAATACACGGCATGCAGGCACGACAGGCTGTGCAGGGAACAGGTTTTAGTTTGCGATAGGCATCCCTTACCCGGCTTACCAGCACCTGTTCCCGTACACTGAGGACTCCCGCTTCAGCGGTATCGGCGAGAGCCAGATTTTCTTCAAGCTGTTCCATGGTACTCATATTGCTGACAACGGTTGATACCTCCGGGTGGTTCCAGACCCAGCGCAGCGCCCAGTCTGATTGAGTGCGTTTCTCCGAGGCGTTTTCCCATACTTCAGCCACCGATTCAGGATGTGTGCCTGTGAGACGTCCACCCAGGTGCGGCTCGGCAGCTATAACAGCCAGTCCTTTATCGGCAGCGTATTTAATCCCGCCGTAACCGGGATGGTGGTCCACATCCATATAGCTGTACTGAAACCCGCAGAGTGACCAGTTATCGTATTCCTCCACCACGCTCCTGAGCGCCTGAAAATTATCGTGGAAAAAGAAGCCAAGCTTTTCAAACTTCCCGGAAGCCATCGCCTTCTCAGCCCGGCTCAGGACACCGAGTTCCTGCATTTCGGGCCAGGTAGCCCGGTTCAGGCCTCCTAAAAGGCAGAAATAAACCCCGTCAGTATCCAGCCACCCGAGCTGTTCGTCCAGACAGCGCTCGAAGTCTGCCGAAGATTCAATCACCCTTGTCGGGACGGTGATAGAAAATTTAACCCTTTGTCGGTATCCGTCTTTGAGAGCCATGCTGAGCAGACGCATCATCTGTTCCTGGTATTTTATATCGTAGGAATAGCTAGCATACAGGTAATTTATTCCATTGTCGATGGCATACCGGAGCATTTTTACGGCTCCGGTTTCATCTATACCTGCCGGGTTATCATTTTTACAGGGCAGCCGCATAAGACCGAAACCGAGTACGGATACTTTCCAGTCGAGAGAGCCGAATTTGCGATACTTAATGAATGTCCTCCGATATGAAATCAGGTTCTCCATACAGTCGGACTCCGCTAATCTCCGGGTAGTTACTGCACGGAGAACCGTATGGTTACACATATAAAGCTGGCATATTTATAAGGGTTGATTATGCCTCCACCCATGGAGATGCGTGTTCACCGCTGAGACAGACAACGATGAATGCGTAGGGCGTGTCCGCCCATCTTGTTATCAGGGGCAGGTGAGGAAATCCCCCCGGGCAGATACAGATGGTCGGCGTATTGAATATATGCCTCTCATAGTCCTTGCCCATACCCAGCTCCAGTTCAGCTCCCAGGTAGTCCGGTTTATCCGGGTCCAGGGGCAGGAAGCACAGAATCTCCTCCTCGGGATGGGTATGCGCTTCACCTCCCCGGTGCCACTTACCGCAGCGACTGTAGAATCCCCAGGTGAAGTTGACTTCGAATCCTTCCAGGTCCTTGCCGTACAACCATACGACCTCGTCGCCGTTTCCCGGACCAACTCCCATATCCGCCGGCCTCATCACGCCGTCCCTGCCGATAACACTGCTCATCGGGTCAGAGCTTTCATCAATAACGGTCTTCATCGGTTTGATGAGGTGGCTATATTTCGAGCCTGTCGTCTTCGACGTTCCTGGTTTACCCGGTACAGCCTCTGCCTGGTAGGCGGGACCGAGTCCGATTGTGTAATGGGCAATAGGCCTGTCCGCTCTCCTGACATTTACCGGCCCGTGCTGCAGACCTTTCGGGATTAGTACCACGGACGGTTCGGAAAACACATGCTCTTCACGTTCCTCTCCCAGCTCTACCGATACCTCGGCGCCCAGATACAGTATGTTACCGAATTCTGTCCCTTCAAAAACCAGCAGTTCGTCATAAGGGTGCACCAGTGCTCCATCCAGCGGGTGGAATACGCCGGGCTCTTTGACAAACCCATAAGAGAACTGGGCATTAAAACCCTCCATATCTTTGCTTTCCATCCAGTAACGGGGTTCGGAATATAAGCCTTCCGGGGCATTTTTCATGGTGACCGGTTTTATCAGGTGAGCAAACTCTTTCTGCGGCATTATTGCCTCCTTGCCTGAATTTCTTCATGAAAGGTGCCCATATCTTACACCACGTAGGAAAACACTTCAACAGGTCTATGAGTCAGCTTTTTGTATAATGAAACACACGGAAGCTAATATCTCTGGGCTCTTCCTGACCATGTCTATTTCCCGCTGTTCCCGCTGAATAACCTTGAGAAGCCCGTTATTATCAGGTGATTTAGCCAGTGTTTCATCAACCAGACTGACGAGAGGGGTATAATATTCAGCCATCCATGTATTCACGCCCAGCGTGAAATATTTAAGCAGCGTGTATCCACATTCGTATATAAGCCTGATTTTCCCCTCTATGTTTCCCAGGTCATCGTGCACCATCATAAAACCGCCCGGTCTCAGGAAACGCCGCCACTCACGCAACCCTCTTTCGAAGCCGATTATGAATATCGAGCCCTCCGACCAGATAATGTCGAAATAGCTGTCCGGGAAGTCCACATCGTGTATCGAGCGGTTCATTACCTTTACCCTGCCCGCCAGTCCTGCTTTCTCAAGCCTCTCACTCAACCTGTCAAGAGCTGGCTGGTCTATATCCAGAGCAGTAATCTCACCACCGCTCAACCTGGCAAGCTCAATAGTGGGTATGCCGGAGCCACACCCTATGTCCAGAATACGCGGTTTATCTATATGAGGAATTATCTGTAAAGCTTTTCTTGTATATTTAACGAGTCGTTTTCTTATCAGGTCTTTCTTTATTTCAAATCTTTTTATCTCATCCTGCATCTAGTAGCGCCCATCTCTATCTTAGTCCGCCGGTTTTTCAGCCGTTATTATTGTAAATCCCGCACCAGCAGATAAGCCGTTTTCAGGCTTTTCTGTCCTGACAACTTCGCCCGGTCTCTGGAAAAGAGTTGATACCACCTTGTCTATTTTGAACCCCGAATCTATAAGAAGACTCTCAGTTTCCTCATAACTGTAAAAAGTTGCGTATTTATAGAAACGATGCCCCTCCAGTTTTTTCTGCAGGTAATACTGTCCCCAGGGGCTTTCCCGCAAAACGAGCCCCAGGACAATCTGTCCTCCGGGTTTAGTCACACGATAGATTTCCCTTAGAACATCGAGGGGAAAATCAAGAAAGCACAGGGTCACGATAAGGAAAATCGTCCCGATACTATTATCCTTGAATGGCTGTCTTTCACCAGCTGCCAGGCAAGTTTGTATTCTGCGTTTTTTAGCTATCTCAAGAAGCTTTATTGAAGGGTCAATCCCCGTCTCTATACCCAGCTTCCGGGCAAACCGCCCACTACCCACACCAACCTCAAGCCAGGGTAGGGGCAGCAGAGGTAAAATTTCCTGAAAAGCCCTTGTCTCAATTTTAAAGATAAGCTTTCCCTCGCTTTCAAACCAGGCGTCATACACAACAGCGAGAGAATCAAAAAGCGTACTACCGCTTACCGGGTGGTTATTCACAGGTCTACCATCTCCTGAATCATCTGTTTATGCCGGAGCTATCTTAGAAAGGGACTCCCCGATCTGGTCCATTATTTCAGACTGATATATCTCGATATTGCCTTCATCACAAAGTCTGGCGAGTTCCGGGTCAATCGGCAGTTGCCCCAGAAGAGGCGCGTTTGCAGCTTTTGACATCTCATCTCCCTGACTCTTTCCGAACAGCTCTATTTTCTTATCTATTTCCGCCACATACAGGTAACTCATATTTTCGATAACACCAAGGATGGGTTTCTCCATCTTCTGTGCCATTTTCACAGCTTTTTTAACAATCATTGCCGTCAGGTCCTGCGGCGTGTAAACAATTATTACTCCGGACACGGGCAGTGTTTGCATCACTGTAAGCGGTGCATCCGCGGTACCTGGCGGGAGGTCGACTATCAGGTAGTCAAGCTTCCCCCATAACACCTCTTCCCAGAACTGGGTAATTGCTCGCGCGATAAGCGGACCTCGCCAGATTACAGCCTCCTCCTCAGCGGGAAGCAGAAGATTTATTGACATGATTTCAATGCCTGACTTTGAAGTAACCGGCAGAATACCGCTTTCACTGCCGGCTGGCCTATCGGTAATCCCGAACACTTTGGGAATGCTTGGACCGGTGATATCAGCATCCAGAATACCCACCTTGTAATTCCGCCGCTTCAGGGCAACCGCAGCCAGACCGGCTACAAGCGACTTACCTACTCCGCCTTTACCGCTCATTACAGCAACGACACTGCCTATTTCATTCAGTTCAGCGGGAGTGGCTTCCGTGTAATCAACCGTTATCTCACTCTTATCATCCAGCTTGGCTAGGGCTTCTCCAATTCTGTCTTTAAGCCAGTCCTTTGTGCCCGTATTCAGGGCGGTAGAAGCGAGGGTAATTTTAACGCTTTGGTCGGAAATAGATATATCCCGTACTAGATTAAGGTCACTGATACTCCGCATTACACTGGGAACAAACACTTCATCCAGGCTGGTCCTGATTTGTTCTTCGGTTAACATATGCCAGCCTCCAGAGTTATACTCATTAAGTCAATCTCCTTGCTATTATTTTTCTTTAGCCATAAGTCGAGCGTAGTAAGATGAAGATAGGTAAAGAGCCGCCAGAGGATTATGTCCGGTTACTCTATCCTTCACGGCTATTACCGTCATTGGCACGCGGCAATATTTAATAAACAGGGTATCATGTCCCATACAGAGTCCGAGCAATACAGCCAGGTCGACGTTCTGTGAATTCAACAGCTCAGCCTGAGCTATAGGGTTGCACATTGACTCATAATTGTCCGGTCCGTCTATCTTTTCGTCCGGCTGTAGTCCGATAGTCTCTTTGGGAACGGCACCTACCTTACAACAAACTGAAGCTACCTCAAAGCCTTTATTCTCCAGTATGTCAGTCAGCATCTGGGCTTCTCTGGCAAGTCCCCCGCAGAAAGCAAGGCCGAGTTTTTTATAGCCGTTCTTTTTGGAAAACTGAATCAGTTCCAGTATCCGCGGATTTTTGGTTCTCATTCCATCCGGAGTATGCTCATAGCACTCGAATTCCTGTATCGAAGCCAGCCGGGCAAACTCACTTACCTCAGGTTTTCGGTACTCGGACATAGCGCTTTCTATAACATCCGGCATGAGTTTCATGGGACAGAAATCCGGAGCTGTATCTACGGGAGGAGTCTCATCTGCTTTGATAAGCGGGCTGCAGACCTTTTTTGCGCACCGGGCACACATAGTACGCGTTGCATCAGCCATAGTTTTACTCCTATCTGATAATAATTAGTGTAAACGGTCCATAAGGTTTGGCAGCTTACCCTCAATATACAGCCTGACAGCCTCGTCAGCGCTGCTGATATCGGTGACTACTGCCTCGATATTATAACTACTCATACTCTCGTAAGCTCCCCAGCCCATACCTCCGGAGATAAGTACCTGGCAGTCGGATATAGCCCCGGCCATCGCGTCATGCTTGGACTGAGATCCGGCTCCGTAACCATGCCTTTCGCCCGGGGCTGTCTCGGTATGCTGGGTGGTGAATGTGTGGTGCCCCGCCTTATCCCGTAATTCCTTGTCGATAACATTACCGTCCTCTACGGTATAAACAAGATAATAAGGCGCTCTTCCAAAATGCTGACTGATTGTAGCCTCATCTTCGGTTACAACAGCTATTTTCATTAATCCAGAACCTCCTTAATGATTAACTTAATTCCAGTTCATATCTGGGTTTGCCATCAGAAAGCGATAACTTTACCGTTACCTTCTTACCTTCAGACAGGTATCTTTCAGATTCGTTGCGGAGTGTCTTAGCTTCAGGAGACTTTAAAAACGCTACCAGTATCTCGAACTTTCTCTTCAGTTCTTCGCCGTCTATATCCTCGTTTTCGCTGAGAAGCCCCATAAGGCAGATGTTTAGCTCATGCTCGGCGAGACACTTTATGCATCTTCCCGGCATCTCATTTGTTGGATATCTTGGTTCAAGTTTATATGATTGCATAAACCTTACCCCGAGTTTAACTTACCATCACTCAGACGCTGTGTAACACCTTCATGCCGTTACTTTATCCCACAACTCTTCAATCCGACGTGATACCTTATTATCGTGGTCATATGTCACCACCGGTTCACCGTGTATCATTGCCTCGGTTACAACATCATCATAGGGAATACGCGCAGCTATATCTATGTTTTTCTTGGAGCAGTAATCTTCAATCCTGCTAGTATTTTCATCATTTATATCGTGTTTATTAATGCATACCATTACCGGAACCCCGAAGTGGTCACACACACCGATAACCCGCTCCAGATCATGTATACCCGACAAGGTAGGTTCGGTTACCAGAAGGGCAAGACTCGCTCCGGAAAGAGAAGAGATAACCGGACAACCAATTCCCGGCGGTCCATCGGTGATAACACTATTGACACCCAGTTTCTCGGCTAATTCTTTTGCCTCCTTCCGGACCATAGCCACCAGCTTTCCCGAGTTTTCCTGTGCAATCCCCAGTCTGGCATGAACCAGCTTTCCGTAAGGAGTATCTGATACAAACCATCTTCCGGCAAGGCTCTCTTTCATGGTAATAGCCTCTGCCGGACATATATGGGAACAGAAACCACAACCTTCACATAATACAGCGTCGGCTTTAAATTCGTCAATGGCACCGAACCGGCATAGTTCCTGGCATAATCCGCATTGAGTGCACTTATCCCCGTCGATTACGGCAACCTGCCCGCTCCAGAATTCATGTTCCTCTTTCATTTCAGGTTTAAGGATAAGGTGGAGGTCAGCAGCATCAACGTCGCAGTCAGCCAGCACTTTACTCTTTGATAGAGCAGCAAAAGAGCCAACTATACTGGTTTTTCCGGTGCCGCCTTTACCGCTTAATACTACGATTTCTTTCATCCACTATCTCCACAATATCAGAGTACAAACTCTCAAAAGTTTCTTTCCACTGAGGCATGCCTGCTGCCAGTGTTATTCCTTTTGAATACAGGCGGGCGATTTCAGTGTCCAGCGGGATTTTTAACAGGACAGGTATATCCTCTCTATTACAGTATTCTTCCACTTCCTTGTCACCGATGCCCGCCCGGTTTATCACCACTCCGCAGGTTATGTCGAGTTCTTTAGCTGTCTCCACCGCCAGAATAAGGTCATTGAGTCCGAAAGGAGTAGACTCGGTCACTAGCAGGCAGAAATCACTGCCGGTAATAGAGTTTACTACCGCACACGATGTCCCCGGCGGCACGTCAATAATCACCGTTTTATCCGGCTCAGCCCGCGATTTTACCTCCGTGATTACAGGGGTTGGCATCGCTTCGCCGACGTTAAGCCTGCCCTGGACAATATCCACACCATCCGCTATCCCCGTTTCGACGACGCCGGTTTCTCTTTCCTCTTCGGTAATAGCTCCCTCCGGGCATAGGTAGCTGCAGGCGCCGCAGCCATGACAGAGATCGGATAACACCATTACGTACTTTGTAACAACGGCAATGGCATTAAAGGCGCACACCTCGGCGCACTTGCCGCAGTAAGTACATTTCTCCTTATCTATTTCCGGGACACGTACACAGACGGGCTCGGTCTGTGTTATGACCGGTTTCATGAAGATGTGGTCGTTGGGCTCTTCCACATCGCAATCAAGCAACTGTACCTGGTTTATTTCCTTGATCGAAATGGCAAGGCTGGTAGCTACCAGAGTTTTTCCGGTGCCGCCTTTCCCGCTGGCAACCGATATAATCATAGCATTTTATTCCTTTATCGCTTATCCCCAGCGCATACCGCGACCGCCGCCACCACCCATACCGCGACCGCCGCCACCACCCATACCACGACCTCCACCACGACCCATACCGCGGCCTCCCCCGCTGCCGAAGTGATCCGGTACATTCGGCTGAGCCATAGACTGCAGAGTACCTTCTTTGTATTTCTTAACGGCTTCGCTTACCGTACCCGTCACCCCGGTTATAACCTTAATCCCGGCAGCGGATAATACCTGAAACGCGTTAGGTCCGCAGTTACCGGTCAGTACCGCTTCCACGCCTTTATCCGCAATCATCTGAGCAGCGGAAGTACCGGCTCCGCCAGAAGCCATAGCACTGGAGTTAGATATCGTTTCATAATCCATTGTATCCGGG
The DNA here is from genome assembly GCA_964489895.1 of uncultured Dehalococcoidales bacterium. GTDB lineage: Bacteria > Chloroflexota > Dehalococcoidia > Dehalococcoidales > UBA2162 > MGML01. The sequence continues at coordinate 24,835 of CAZBAN010000001.1, read as the reverse complement.
TCGACAATGGTAAAATACTGACATCTGCCGAAACGAGGGTCAATCTGAGCGTCCAGTCCCTCAGCTGCTGCTGATACAGCAATCTTCATAACACCTTCACCTCCTATTTTATTTTTCCATAGTAAGGAGTTTCACTCCTTTTAGTTGACGAAACGTCGCTCCCTGGCTCACGTGCTTAAGGACGGTTTCCGGCTCGGTTACCACTGTGCCTGATATGGCATTTATCCCATAATCGAACAGCACCGGTGATAAAGGCGCCGTGCCACCCAGTATCATAACGAATGTCCCGGGTCTGCATAGCCCGAGCAAGTGTTCCAGGGTATGATTGGTCAACGCCGTGCCGGTAATACCCGCAACATCAGCTTCCGGTAGCAGTTTTTCGGCTTTATCTTCCGTATAATCGCCTTCAATCGGGTTTTTCTCTATTACCCACAATTCTTTTGCGCTTTTTCCCAGTTGCGGTATGAAAGGGAAATGTCCGACTATGGCTATATTTTTCCCCTCTCCTTTCCTCTCCAGAAGCACGGAAGCATTAAGTTCTTCGCAGCGTTTCTCGTCAACGATGAGAAGGGAGTTTATTGCAGCCATGCCTATTGACGCTTCGTAAAGACTGGCCGATTTCGCCATGCCGGCAAGTTCACGTACGTCTTTTTTCAGCAATAGTCCGGCTTCTTTTACTACCCTTTCTCCGTGATGAACACCTGTCTCATGAGGGCTTGATGCCAGCCCGCAGTTGCGTGTGAATACCGCCGTCTGAAAGACTCCCTGGCGTATATCTCTCACCTGTGCCTCGTAGTCCAGTATCGATAATAAATCATCCAGAATTTTCATAGATTCATCCGTCGCCTTTTATCGTAATTATACTCTATAATACGCCTCTATCTATAATTGCTCCAGCCTCTCTCTCGCCTTCTCTGTCCCACCGGGGTAAGAGGCTCGATTCCAGGGGTATCGCACGTGGGGCATAACTTTGGAGGCTCTTTCGTCATTACCTCGAATGGCACCTCCCATTCGTGCCCGTTCAGGCATTTAAACCGGCTTGAAGCCATCTCGAAGCTTCCGCCTTCTATTCTTATTGCCTTTCCGTTGAGCAGAGCATCAGCGATTTTTCTCCTTGCTGAAGCCAGAATCCTTTGAAATGTGGCACGTGATATACTCATACTTTCGGCACCCTGCTCCTGTTCCAGTCCTTCAAGGTCTTTCAGGCGTACCGCTTCCACTTCTTCCAGTGACAACAGTACTTCCTCAAGTGTTCTTAAAGGAATACCTGGTGGCTTAAAGTAGTTTACTCCGGGGATTGATTCCACCCGACGGCACTTTCTCGGTCTTGCCATATTAGTAAATCCTCAAATAGTAATGAGCATATGCTCATTACTATAATATCACAATACCTTTTTTGTTGCAATAATATTCCATCAACTGTATCATCTAATATTTTGAGTGATTTTATGACCTCACCCCCCGACCCTTCAGGGAGAACCTTTCAGGGTGAACCCCTCTC
>CAZBAN010000001.1:0-23234 GCA_964489895.1 uncultured Dehalococcoidales bacterium | reverse complement strand
TTATGACCTCACCCCCCGACCCTTCAGGGAGAACCTTTCAGGGTGAACCCCTCTCCAGCCAAAACCTTTATAAGGAAATGAGAAGTCCTCTTGGCTGGAGAGGGGAGTTAAATAAAGAGAGGGGGCGGAGCCCCCTCTCATAAGTCTCTCCCCCTCTCACGCATTCGAATATTTGCAGTGCAAAATAAGGTGCTGCGTGAGAGTGGGATTAAGGGGGTGAGTAAAGATACCAATCAATCAAGAACAATACCCAACCACTGGTTTAGTAAAAAACACTGAAAAATCGTCTTCAGGCACGGAAATTTGACAGCGTAGATTGATATGTGATATAATGACTGAAACCCTGAGAAAGTTTCCGGGTTTTTTTATGTTTCCAGAACTTACATTGTCATGCTGGAAGTGTATAATAGAACCAGTCCATTCCGGGAGGTAACTTAATGCCAACAATAGAAGAATACAATCGCTGCGGAGAAGACCTTGAAAAAATACTGCTTCTTCGTACATCGCCCATAGCAGTAAAGATGCTTGAAAAAGAAGAAGATATCCCTGAAGGAGCTATCAGACCTAAAAAAGACCGCGGCTATCACCTTGCCCAGTGCCAGGTCTTTGCCATGTCACGCCGCCGGGGAGAAAGCATAGCCATGCTGAAGGAAGATAACTGGTGCTGGGCTCCACCGATGGGCTTTGGACTTGTAGAAAATCCCAACGACCCTTTCATAGACAGCCATGCCTACTTTCCCTGTTTTGAATTTGGTAAGTATGTTGGAATCGTTTCGGCGCCTCTGAAAACGGCTAATTTCGAACCGGACGTGGTACTCATATACTGCAACAACGTCCAGTTGAGGAATTTAGTCTCAATAGTGAAATACCGGGAGAAAACGCTGGTCAGTTCCGAGTTCGACCCTATCGACTCCTGTGTTTACTCTATTGTCCCGGTGATGCTTACCGGTCAGTACCGGATTACCCTGCCCGACCCGGGAGAATACGAACGGGCGATGGCGGATGAGGACGAGATTATCTTCTCGGTCCCGAAGGATAAACTTGAGGGACTGGTGGATGGCTTGAAAGAGACTGCCAGCAGAACCGGCGGCACCATCCGGCAGCCCAGAGACCTGATGCCTGATTTCCCCCGCCCCAAATTCTACATCGAGCTATTCAAGAAATGGGGACTCGATACGGAAGAATAAAAGTGTCTCCCTGTTTTAACCAGTTTACTTCTGAGGCTCGATGATTACTTTTATAGATTCGCCAGCTTCGGCAACTAGACGGAAACCCTCGGCGGTTTCTGCAAGAGGTAGCCGGTGAGTAATCATTGACTGGACATTTACCGTGCCTTCCTTTATGAGTTCCAGCGCCTCCTGGTAATCGGCGGGACTCGCCGCGTATGATGTCGTGAGAGTCACGTCATTGCGCCAGAAAACGTCATTTGGCGAAAAGGGGGTTTCCACGCCGGGGCCTGTAGGAGCAAAGAACAGTACCGTTCCGCTCCGGTCAACCGACTTCAGTGCCTGCCCGATAGCCGATTCGGCACCGGTGCACACTATCACTGCATCAGCCAGGCGTCCATCGTTTATATCCTGTAGACGTTCAGGTAAATAGTCCGCAGCACTGATAACAGTATCGGCGCCGAATTTACCTGCCATTTCGAGGCGGTATTCGTTTATATCGGTTGCCATAATCCTTTCTGCTCCCAGGGCACGAGCCAGTTGCACGTATAGGAGCCCGGTAATACCGCTGCCCATAACAAGCACGGTATCACCCGGCCGCATATCCGTTTTTCGCAGTCCCCGCAGTACGCAGGCAAGTGGCTCTATCAGCGTAGCTTCTTCAAAGGATATTGTATCCGGCAGCAGGAACACTCCACGGTCTACGTTTATGGCAGGTACCCTGATGTATTCGGCAAGACCGCCGGGGTAGATATTTGTCTGGCGCAGGGTATCACATACCGTGTGGTGACCGCTCAGGCAGTAGTGGCAGGCGTTGCAGGGGACATGATGGGCAAGTGTTATCCTGCCACCTTCGCGGTAACGTTCTTCACCCTCTCCCACCTCGACGATTACCCCGCCAATCTCGTGTCCCAGCACCAGCGGTGCCCTGTCAATGCGGTACCATTCCATCACATCGCTGCCGCAAATACCGCAGGCTTCCACCCGGACAAGTAACTCACCCGTGTTTATCTGAGGGACGGGCATTTCTTCCACCCGTATATCGTTATTGCTGTACCACCTGGCAACTCGCATGTTACTTTTTAGCCTGTTTCCCCTTTTCGGTGTCGTATATCTCTTGCGCCTGCTCGGGGTTCGCCTTCTTGTGAATAACAGCCTGCATTCCTTTAATCATCGCCACCGGGAACTCATTCTGCCATATGTTCCTGCCAAGATTTACTCCGATAGCCCCCTTCTGCATACCGTCATAGACAAACTCGAACACTTCGAGAGTGGTTTCAACTCGGGGTCCGCCCGCCATCACCACCGGCACGGGACAGCCCCTGGTCACCCGGTCGAACTCCTCACACCAGTAGGTCTTGACCACCCTCGCTCCCAGCTCGGCGGCAATCCGGCAGGCAAGACCAAGGTAACGGGCATCTCTCTTTTCAAGCTCTTTCCCGACGGCTGTAACCGCCATCACCGGTATGCCGTACCTTTCGCCCTCGTTAACCAGCTTCGACAGGTTCAGTAAAGACTCTTTCTCATAGTCGCTGCCGACGAAGACGGATATACCCACCGCGGCGACATTGAGACGGATGGCTTCTTCCATCGAAGTGGTAATCCCTTCGTTCGCCAGGTCTTTCCCCACCACGCTGGTGCCGCCGGATACCCTGAGAATTATGGGTTTCGAATTGTCAGGGTCTACCGATGAACGCAACACGCCCCTGGTTATGAAAAGGGCATCTGCATACGGCAGAAGCGGTTCGATTGTCTTTCTCGGTTCTTCCAGTTTTCTGGTCGGTCCCTGAAAATAACCGTGGTCTACCGGAAGGAACAAGGCGTGCCCGTCAGACTGTATAAGCTGCGCCATCCTGTTTGCCATTCCCCATTCCATAGCGAATATCTCCTTCCTTAAATCTGAGTTAAGCTGTCGGTTTTGCCAGATTATCGGCCTCATCATTATACAACAGGATTTGTGATATTTATATGGAAAATTACACGCCTTCCCCTGAGGCTTAAATATCGTCTCAGAGAAAGGCGATAAAAACAAAATCTACCAGAATATCATTCGAATGTAATAATATTCCTTAACGCCGCCCCTTTGGTTACGGCATCGATGGCGTCATTTATCTTATCGAGCGGATAATAGTCCGTGATAAGCTCATCAAGCTTAAGTATCCCCGCTTTATAGAGGGCTACAAGCTTTGGTATATCCTGGCTGTAATTGGTAGTCCCCATAAAACTGGCGGTAATGACTTTTTCATTATCAATCATATCCATCGGAAAAACGGAAAGCATCTCCGTGGCAAGACCCACGATAACCGCTGTTCCCTGCCTGCCAAGCATAGCCACTGCCTGTGCTATAGCCGGCGTGACTCCCACGGTAATGATTACGTAGTCGGCACCGTAACCGTCCGTCATCTCTTTTACCGTCTCAACCGGGTCAACCTTGGAAGCGTTGACGGTGTGAGTCGCACCGAATTTTTTAGCTGCTTCAAGCTTATTGTCCAGCATATCCACGGCGATGACCGGATAGGCTCCGCATATCGATGCTCCCTGAATGGAATTTAGTCCTACACCGCCTACTCCGATTACAGCAATACTTTCGCTTGGTCTCACTTTAGCCTTATTGACCACCGCTCCGTACCCCGTGATTACTCCGCAGGCAAGAAGGGATGCTTTGTCCAGTGGCATATCAGCCGGTAGCTTGACTACCTGAGATTTATCCACAATACAGTACTCGGCAAATGAACCTACTCTCAACCCGTGGTAAACAGGCTCGCCTTTCTTGTTCTTCCATCGGCTCTCGGTATCAAGCGGCCACTGTGCGGTACACATACTTGGCATTCCCGTCTTACAGTATCTGCATTCTCCACACGAACGCAGTAAGGATACGACAACGGGGTCGCCCGGTTTTACATTGGTGACGCCTTCTCCTACTTCATCGACATATCCCGCTGATTCATGTCCGGGAACAAACGGTATTGTTCCGGGCAGGTCGCCAATTATAAAGTGAATATCGCTGTGGCAGACTGCCGTTGCCACCATCTTCACCTTTACTTCACCCTTATGAGGCGATTCAATATCTAGTTCTTCCACAACTAGCGGTTTTTTATACTCATATACAACTGCGGCTTTCATAATTTCCTCCTTCACCCGAAAGGATACCCAAGTCTATATGGAATTGTCAATATCTATCACTGATTTTTACTACATTATTCTTTATTAGTAAGTACTTGTTTGCCTCACCCCTTACCCTTCAGGGTGAACCTTTCAGGATGAACCCCTCTACAGCCAGAACCATTGTAAATAAATGAAAAAACTCTCGTGGCTGGAGAGGGGAGTAAAAGAGAGAGGGGGCGGAGCCCCCTCTCAAAAAACTCTCCCCCTCTCGCGCATTATAATACTTGTATAGCAAAATTAGGTGCTGCGTGAGAGGGGGATTAAGGGGGTGAGTATATGTATTAGTAGAAATAGGGTAATACATTTTATCCAATATCTTGACAGCCGACTAACAGCAGTTTAGCATTACCAAGAGGAAGGAGGATGCTATGTCCGGTCCGCTTGAGGGCGTCAGGGTTTTAGACCTCAGCTGGGTACTGGCAGGACCTTTCGCCACCATGGTTCTTAGTGACCTCGGGGCAGAGGTAATTAAGCTCGAAAGACCGCAATCGGGAGACCTTGCCCGGGGTAACGGACCGTTTATCAACGGGGAGAGTTCCTACTTTTTCAGCCTGAACCGGGGTAAAAAGAGCATTACGGTAGACCTGCAGACTCCTCAGGGTAAAGATATATTCCTGAAACTGGTAAAAAAGGTTGACGTCCTGCTGGAAAACTTCGTTCCGGGAACCATGAAACGACTGGGGCTTGACTACGAAGTTGTAAAAAAAGAGAACCCCGGCATTATTTACGCATCCTTATCCGGGTTCGGTCAGACCGGCCCCTACGCGCAGAAACGCGCCCTCGATGTAATAATCCAGGCGATGGGTGGAATCATGAGCATTACCGGCGAACAGGACGGTCCCCCTGTCAAGCCTGGAGCTTCAATCGGGGATATTACCGCCGGACTTTTTACCGCCGTCGGCATCCTCTCCGCACTCCATGAACGGGAGAAAAGCGGGAAAGGACAGTCGCTGGATATAAGTATGCTGGACTGCCAGCTTTCGATTCAGGAAAATGCCTTTGCTCGTTACTTCGCTACCGGTGAAATACCCCGGCGTCTCGGAACAAGACACGCCGTGTTCACACCATTCCAGGCATTTGAGACCAAGGACGGTTATATAGCCCTGGCTATGGTAGGAGGTGCCAGGAACCAGTGGCCCCTTTTCTGTGCTATCATCGGTCACCTGGAGCTTATGGACGATGAGAGATATCAGACCGGCTATTTACGCACCCAGCACTACCAGGAACTGGAGCCGATTCTGAGCGAAGCCATGAAGACAAAAACCACGGAAGAATGGATAAAGGAGCTATCGGAAGTCGGTATTCCGTGCGGACCGATTAACTCTATCGACCGGGTAGCCGCCGACCCCCAGGTCCGGCACCGGGGCATGATTACGGAGGTCACTCACCCCAGAATAGGGAATGTCAGGGTAATAAACACTCCCGTCAAGCTATCGAGGACGCCTGGCGGCGTTGAAAGGGCTGCGCCCGATTTAGGACAGGACACTTATGACATTCTGGCAGAGCTTCTGGATATGACAGAAGAGGAGATTGACTCGCTCGGTCAGGCAGGTATTATTTAATTACGATTTTAAATTGGAGGACAGGAAATGAAAGCAGCGGTATTCCATGGATCCCAAAATATGACAGTCGAAGACGTGCCTTATCCCCAGCTCAGACCTGACGGTGTCATCATCAAAGTAAACTCCTCGGGGATATGCGGTTCCGACCTTCATATGTACCGTCATGGCGGTCCCGACGGACTCATAATGGGACACGAATTCAGCGGTGACGTCGTCGAGATAGGAGACCAGGTAAAGGGAGTCAAGGTCGGAGACAGGGTCATAGCCATAGGAGGTGTCGGATGTGGTGATTGCTACTGGTGTAAACAGGGAGACTACATCCGCTGTTCCAGACTCAGGTTTATCGGGGTTAGCCTTCCGGGCTCAAACGCCGAATATATATCGATACCCCTTTTCGAACTCGACCGCTATGCCGTCAAACTGCCGGACTCCATTTCATATGAAGTGGGAGCTACGGCAGAACCGCTGTCGGTTGCGCTCTATGCGGTAGACCAGACGCAGCCGCAGCCCGGAGATACCGTGGTAGTTACCGGTCTCGGCATTATCGGTATCTGTTTAGTCCAGATACTGAAATCGAGAGGTATCACCAGGATAATAGCCAGCGGAAGGCGGAAAAAGCGACTTGAGCTGGCGGAACAGAGCGGAGCTTCCGTGGTGGTTGACGCCGCCAGGGATGACATTGTCCCCGTGGTAGAAAAGGAGACCGCCGGTAAGAAGGCTGAGGTGGTTTTCGAATGCGCCGGTGCAGCCAGCGCATTCCATCAGGCGTTACAGATGGTACACCGGGGCGGTAAGGTAAACCTGGTTGGTTTATACCAGGAGTCGATAACCTGGAATCCCTCCTTCATTATCAGCAACGACATGACGATAATAGGCTGTGGTCTGAGATGGAACCTGCCGGGAGCGGTTGACCTGCTTCAGAGCGGGAAAGTGGATACCAGACCGATGATAACCCATGAGTTTCCCCTGGCAGACGTTAAGGAAGCTTTTGATACTCAGGTTGAAGCTGATGATGCCATAAAAGTACTTCTCAAGCCTTGAAGAACCGGCATATATTGCACTGGTTACGGTACTTCTAGCAGTACCTTTATATTATTTTCTTTATCGTTCAGAAGCTGCTCAAACCCCATTTCCACGGCGTCCTTAAGAGGTACCTTGGAAGTAATCAGCTTATCAACCTCAATAGTCTTATCCGCCAGCAAAGCGATTGCAGTGGCTGCCTCATCCACATAAATCGGGCTGCCTGCCATCGTTTTTTGATTATACATTAGACCCAAAAAGTCTACCTGCCCCGGCTGGTCGAAAACACCCTCAATCACAGCAATCCCGCCGTTTCGAACCAGGTCGAGCGCCAGTTGAGGCGTCTCCGGATGCCCGACACACTCAAAAGCCACGTCAACGCCAAGTCCATCGGTCAGGTCCTTCACTGCCTGTACGGGGTCACCCTCATCCAGATAGATAACGGACGTAGCTCCGTTAGCCCGCGCTCGTTCTCCTCTGCCCCTGTGCTTGGCTACAACATGGGCTTCAGCTACGCCCGCAGCTCTGGCAGCCAGCAAAGTGCACATCCCTATAATTCCGTCCCCGACGATAGCCACCTTATCTCCCAGACCTACCTTTCCAATGCTGATGGCATGAACGGCAACCGCCAGCGGCTCTACCACCGCTCCGGCTTCATCCGAAACCGAGTCCGGCAGCTTATACAACGCATAATGCGGAGCGATAAGGTACTCAGCCATGCAACCATCCTTGTGGAGACCGGTGAAAAGAAGGTTTGAGCAGACGTTGAACATGCGTCGCTGGCAGTAGTAGCACTCGCCGCATACCCAGTAACCCACACCCGATACTCTGTCGCCGACTTTGAACCCCGTCACTCCATCCCCTAACTCCACTACCTTTCCGGCGAACTCATGTCCGATCGTTACCGGGGTGTTATTTATATCGATTATACAGGGGCCGGCGGTATATTCCTTCAGGTCCGTCCCGCAGATTCCCGCCAGATTTATCTTAACCTTTACCTCTCCTGCCCCCGGGGACGGCTCCGGTACATCCTCGTAACGCAGGTCTTTTCTACCGTACCACCTGAGCGCTTTCATTTATCACCCTCCACATACATTCGTTTGCCTGGATAACGTTTGTGCGAGGTCATTATTGAAAAACAACCACATTTTGTCAAATGTATAATCTTAAAAAGTCATTCTGAGGAGTCCCGATTTGATCGGGACGACGAAGAATCTTATCTCGGAAGTAATTAGTAGAGATTCTTCGCTACGCTCAGAATGACACGAGAGATGCAATTTTAATGCAAGACTTAATGTATTTGGACAGGTAAACACTCCCCCTTAACTTTCAGCCTCGTACTGAAACACCTCCTCCAGCGTCACCCCGAATGACCGGGCAATCCTAAAGGCTAACTCGATAGAAGGCACATATTTCCCCTGCTCAAGCGCGATGATGGTCTGCCGGGTGCAGCCGACGCGGCTAGCCAGCTCCTCCTGGGTCATCTCACCATGGTCAAAACGTAACCTTCTGATACGATTTCCTATCCTAGACATCTCTGTTTATTCTCCAGTAACCGGTTAAAATTCCAAAAGACTGGGCAAGTATGCTGATTATGAGTACGGACACCAATATAAGGGTCAGGAAATCAATCGGTACCTGTCTTTGTTCCCGGTAAACCTCGGTCAGAGCAATAGTCCAGGCAGCCAGCGAAAATACTACTGCCATCCATTGCGCCTTGCCGGACTTTTCTATAATATGCTTGTCGCGCTCGTCAATCTGTGTTGGTTTTCGAAGAGTGATGTCAACCAGTATCCAGTAGATCAGAGGTACCCCTATCCACACTGCGTATAATATATACCTCATATTCTCATCTGCGAAAAAGGCAGTAACATCACCTTTAATAACCAGGAACGCCACAAGCACCCCGGTCAGGACAAGCCCAATAATCAGACTGTACCATGCTCTTTTCTGTAACGGTGCCATTTTTTCACCTCCCCATGTAATTAATAACAAACATATTGTAACTCCTATTTTACTAATTGTCAAGTATATATTACATCCTTTTTAAATGATTCCCAGAGTATAATTTTTCCTGTTCGACAATGTCGTATACGCAATCTTATTGACAAATTACTTTCTGAAAGCTACACTCAAAATCAATTTAGCCTTTTAGCGGTGTATATATGAAAGGAGAAAGAAAATAATGGAAAAAAGTACCGTAACTGATGAAAGTTATCGTGAGAATCTGAAAAGACTAAAGGAAAATATTGAGAAGAAAAACGGTAAATCAGTAGAACAGCTCTACAAGGAAAGGCAACAGAGGCTCTGGGACGCTATAGAAATGAAAGAGCCAGACAGGGTTCCGGTAATTCTCGGCGGAACCTATTTCGCTGCCAAGTATGCTGGATTACCCTACTCCAGCGCCTATTATGACCCTATCACCTGGAAAAATGCGTACATCATGATGATTGCAGATTTTGAACCGGATACCTGGGGGACAGCAGGTGAGTTCACTTCAGGATTTGCTCTCGATACTCTCGATACAAAGAACATACTATGGCCTGGTGGGACGCTTCCCCCTGATGTTGCGCAGCAGAACCTCGATGGAGAATACATGAAAGAGGACGAATACGACCTGTTTCTTGAAGACACCACTGAATTTCTTTTACGCTGCTATCTTCCCCGGGTGTATGGAGCGCTGGCGCCCCTTTCTAAACTCCCTTCCCTGAGTGAAAATCCCATGATGATGATGATGTTCCCAGTTGTTGCCGGCATGCTCACTACCCCGGAATTTCAGGAAGTCGGCCGGGCTTTACAAAAAGCGGGGCAGGAACAAACCAAACATATGAAGATTATAGGCGGTTTATCCGAGGATATGGAGTATCTGGGCTTTCCGCCGTTGTCACGTGGTGGTTTCTACGGCGGTCCAGCCTTCGACAATATGGCAAACGCTTATCGGGGTTGGAAAGGTATTATCAAAGATATGTACCGGCGTCCCGAAAAGCTAATCGCTGCCCTCGAAAAGATTAACATGAAGCAGATGGCTAGGGTAACTCCGGCTGACACAACGACGCCGGGACCTAAGTTTGGGGGTGGTGGCGCCATACACAGGGGCTCCGACGACTTCTTGTCCAAGCAGCAGTGGGAGAAATTCTACTGGCCTACCTGGAAAGAATCCATGATGAAAGCGATTGAGTTAGGGTATATTGTAAACATTTTTGCGGAAGGGTACTGTGAAGACCGCTTCGAATACTTTCTGGAACTCCCCAAAGGCAAGGTAATGATTCGCTTTACAGATACCGATATGTTCAAAGCGAAGGAGGTCCTTGGTGACCATGTCTGCCTTATGGGTAGCGTCCCAATGAACTTGCTTCAGATAAGCTCACCATCGGAGGTAGAGGAATACTGCAAGAAACTCATCCAGGTCTGCGGAAAGGGCGGAGGTTATATCATGAGAACTTGTACGGACTATATACAGGAAGCCAAGATAGAAAACATTAAAGCGATGATGGACACTGTCAAAAAGTATGGAGTTTATTAGAGGGCAAGGTAGCCTCTCAATTCATCAAGCACAAAAAAAATACGGAGTGGAGGAATATGAGTAAAGACCTAGTTAGAGCCGTCTCGGAAATACAGGAAGATGAAGCCTTACGCCTGGTAAACGAGGCAATTGAAAAAGGAGAAGACCCGCTTAATATCCTGAAAGATTGCCAAAAAGCAATGAATATCGTGGGAGAACGGTATGAAAGCAGAGAGTATTTTCTGCCGGAGCTTGTTATGTCGGGTGAGTTACTCCAGGAGATTTCCGATATTTTGAAACCTGTAATGAAAGCCGGGAGCCCGGTTGAAGAAGGTGGTCAAAGTGGCAGGATAGTGCTGGGCACGGTGCGCGGGGACATACATGATATAGGCAAAGATATAGTCGGTTTCATGCTGGAGGTTAATGGTTTTGAGGTGCACGACCTGGGAGTGGATGTTCCCGAAGAAAAATTTATCGAAGCAGTTAAAGAAGTGAAACCCCAGGTGTTAGCCTTGAGCGGCTTTCTAACGCTGGCTTATGATTCGATGAAGTCGACGGTTGAGACGCTTAAGAAAGCCGGTTTAAGAGATGAAGTGAAGATAATGATAGGTGGTGGTTCACAGATTGGTGAGAAGGTGAAGGATTATGTCAACGCCGATGCTTACGGCATAAATGCCGTGGAAGCAGTAAGGTTGGCTAAACAATGGATTCCCTGATGCAGATTCAGGAGAACAAATTCTACTAATATCAGTTATTAATTCCAGCTTTAGCACCAGCCGGTGGCTAACTTAAGGTTATTGAAAAAGCCTCCCCGGCCAACGAGAATCTCTTTCCACTCAAACCGAATAGCACTATAATTAAGTTACCTGGTATATCCAGACCTGGTGATAGACTTCAGGTTCACCTTTTGGTAAAGGCTGGAATTCTTCGCTTGCTTCAGCCAGCTTCCACTTCCCCTCTGCTTCCAGGCTGTCCTGCTTCTCTTTAAATCCGCTGTCCCGATATACATCCGGACGCAGCGAGAAAATAATATATCCGCCGGGCTTTGTTATGCGGATAAGCTCATCGAAAGAGCTTGCCGGTGCGTGTCCGACGGTAAGCACCCCGACACTTATCACGGCATCGAATGAGTCAGTTGCGTAGTCCAGCGTTTCACCCATCACCATCTGATGAAATTCGCGGTAGGCGTTCTTCTCTTTCGCTTCATCAAGCATTCCCTGGGATAAATCCATAGCCACGATATTCTTGTAGCCCTGCTTGGCCAGCAGTGTGCCTACCAGACCCGTGCCTGCCCCGGCATCAAGAATCCGTGCCTCTCTGGGCACGTATCGCATAAAGTACTCCACAGCCTGTTGGGGTCCCAGCCAGCCAAACTCTTCATCGAGGTCGACATCGTAATCCCTCGCCCACTGGTCATACCGTTCTGCCAGCTCTTTGTTATCCTTGGAAGAATAAATCCACTGAACTCTATTACGTCTGTCCATAATTCTCTCCTTTTTTGGTTATTTATAATAACAAGCGGTCCAGGTTGTTATCCGCCGACAGTGCACCGTATCCCGTTTTCTTCAAAGACCTGCCTGACCGCCTCGATTTTCTCCGGCGCAGGGGTAATAAAGGACTTACCCGGGTAAGGTCGGTCAAGAGTCCTGTATTTACCGATGCCAAGCCGGTGGTACGGCAAAAGCTCGATGGCAGCGCTATTTCCCAGAGTTTTTAAGAACCTGCCGGTCTCTTCGATATTTTCCGCCGTATCATTGACGCCTTCAATCAGCGGGATTCTGAACAGTACCTGGATACCGCTGTTTGCTACAATCTCTGCATTACGTAAAATTAAGTCGTTGGTAACACCGGTAAACTGCTTGTGTTTTTCAGCGTCCATATGCTTGATATCAAATAACACGTAGCCGGTAAAAGGAAGCACTTTTTCAAGTGCTTCGGCGGAGGCGCAACCGCAGGTATCCAGGCAGGTATCGATACTTTCTTCACGGCATCTCATAAAAAGTGCCGCAACAAAATCTGCCTGCTGAAGCGGTTCTCCCCCTGAAACTGTTATTCCTCCGCCGCTGCCTTCATAGAATGATTTATCTTTACTTATCTCTTTAAAGACTTCGTCCACGATTACCCGTCTGCCATAAATTGTTATAGCACCCGGTGGACATACGGCTGCGCATTCACCGCAGGCTGTACATCTTTCACGGTCGAACTGAATCACGTCATTATCGAGCCTTATCGCGTCTTCAGGACATACATCCAGGCATTTTTTACAGCTATTACACATCTCTCTGATTATGCCAAGCTCAGGTTCGGGACTCATCGACTCCGCATTCGAGCACCACTGGCAGCTTAACGGACACCCCTTCATAAATACCGTAGTCCTTATCCCCGGTCCATCGTGTACAGAAAATTTCTGTATATTGAATATTATTCCGTCTTTATTTGTGCGTTCCATGATATTAACCGTAAAAGGATGACCGCAGACTAAAGAGTCTGCTCGGTACGGGCTATTATCTCATCCTGAACCTCAGGCGCCAGGAGAACAAAATAGGCGCTGTATCCCGCCACCCTGACTATCAGGTCTTTATACTCTTCGGGGTGTATTTTTGCCTTTCGCAGCGTCTCAGCATCAAGCAGGTTATACTGGATATGAAGTCCGCCGTTTCTGAGGAAAGTCTCGGTGAAATCGGCCAGTTTTTCGGCAAACCCCTCAGTCTTGAAGAGAGAAAGGGGAAACTTCTGGTTCAGAACGGCAGTCTTGGCTTCTACAAAGTCCGCTTTTAAAGCCGAATTGCACACCGCCGTCGGCCCGTTCGTATCAGCTCCCTGAGTAGGCGATAATGAAGCATCGGCAAGCGGCAGACCGGCTTTACGTCCGTTAGCCAGGGCACCTACGCCCTTTCCTCCGTAATAATGCCATGTTAACCCCTGCCTGATGATGGTATACCTGGAACCGAAAGGCGTTCTTTCTGATTCAAGCAACCGCGGTACTACCTTACCGACATCCCGCACCATGTAGTCCGCCTCGTCGATGTCGTTACCGTATTTCGGCGCCTCCAGGCACATCCTCTGTATTTCTTTACCCCTCTCACCTTCAAAGTCCGAATCAAGCGCATCCAGAAGCTCACTCATGGTCAGTGTTTTATCATCGAAAACCAGTTTCTTTATCGCCGTCAGAGAGTCGGCTGCCGACACGTGGCCCCGGTCAATAACATCCCAGACCGGATGGTCAGCCGGATTATCCATCTGACCTCCCATCATAATATCGTAGCCGTTATCGAGACAGCCGGTAGCGAACGTCGAATGAAGAGGCACCCGCCACGTCGAAAGCTCAGTCCTGTGAGCTACGTGATTCCGGTGGACAAAACGCCTGACTACGAGTGCCGCCTGCTTTTTATAAGCCTCGAAAAGTTCGTCAAAGGACCTGAAATTCCTGGGGTCGCCAGTCTCAAGACCTATCTTTTTACCTGTCATGGGGGCTACCCCGTTGTGCAGAGCCAGGTCCAGCAGCAAAGCCATATTTATATAAGATATAGCCTTGCAGTGATAACCCTGGTTTTTCGGGTGAGCGTAAGAACACCCGAGGTAAGCATGGTCTCTTGCGTCCTCGACAGGGACGCCTCTATTAACAAAATACTGAGTGGTGGTATCGCCGTTTATAAACTGGGGATGACCGGCGCCGGTAATGCGGTTTGTCTCGATTGCCTTCATCATCGCCCAGTGGGGCACACCGTCATGCCAGGTAAAGGTAAAGTGCGGTTCGGCGTATCTCAACAGGCTCACCACATGAAGGAAAAGGTAGGTAAGCTCGTTGCAGGCGTCACTGCCGTCTCTCACCATCCCGGCGATGGTTATGTTCGATATCTTGTTCGTCTGTACCGCCTCACGCATCAATACCTGGGCGCACTGCTCCCTCCTACCTATCAGGGTGATAAGTCCACCAACCAGGTCAGCGGCTTTTTCTATAGTTATTTGCCCTTCCTCGACATCTTTTTTAAAGTATGGGTAGAGGCACTGGTCCAGCCTGCCGATGTAGTCGCCGATGCGCCCGTTCTCCAGCACTTTCGCCAGCTCGACGAATGATACCGTCTGTACCGCCTCGTGAAAATCTCCCGGCGGGTATTCCGGAACTTTTTCGCACACCCTTGCCATCTCTTCCAGCTCCGCCTGTCTCTCGGGGTCACTTTCCTTTTCTGCCTGCCTGCGGGCTTCATTGGCATAGTTTCTGGCAAAGGTTATCAGCCCTTCAGAAACAAAAATCACCGACTGCCAGAACCATATCTTCTCCGGGTCTTCCACCCCGGTCTTTTCGGCATTATCAAGCCTTTCTTTTACTTCCTCGATAATCCCTTTCAGTCCTTTGGTAAATACCTCGTCATAGTAGGTTATGCCGTAGCCGGGGGGAGCGTAATGGTAAGGAGCCTGGCCTCTGGCTTCCGTCACATCATCCTGCCAGCTACCAAATATTGAGTGGCAGACCTGGTCTTCTAAGTCGCGGTTCGTTTTGCCCTTGAAATACTTGCTGTTCTCAATCAAGGCACGCTCGGTTTCCTCATCGAGAACGCCGATAACATTGAGACCGCCCATGGTTATCTCGCCTTTATTCGATTCGGGTAACAGTTCCAGAATCAGGTTCGAATCGTAATTAATCATCGCGTAGGAACCGCGGAAATGCTTGGTGATACTGCCAACAACCAGCTCGTTTTCAAACACGGGTGTCGGCACGTTTTCGAGGACCTTCTTGACAGCCCTGGCAATACGCAGCTGTATCGGCTGTCCTTCGGTCTCGCGCCAGGACTCGGCATAGAGGGTACCGCGCTCACTGGCGAGACGCGGCGTTGTGTTTAGATACCGTTCCTTTAGCCCTTTAAGCCGCTCATTTAGCTGGAGAGCGTCTATACTCTCAAGCAGTTTACTGTTGATATCGTAACCTGATTTTATTTCCGTAATCATTTATACACCACCTTTTTTGGTTTTTCATGCCTTCAGGGAGCCAGCACTATTGAGCCTCGCTCAGTGCTTCTACCACGGCTACAGCCTGGAACCCATCGGCTCCGTAGCCGTCCGCCCCGATACGCCTGGCAAACTCTTCTGAAACCGGGGCTCCACCGATAACGACCTTTACAGTGTCCCTTAAACCGCTATCAACCAGCGCTTTTATAGTGTCTTCCATGTGTATCATGGTGCTTGTTAATAACGCCGACAGCCCGAGAAATTCCGGCTTCTCTGCTTTTACAGCGTCAACGATTGCCTGAGACTCTACATCGTTCCCCAAATCTATTACCGTATAACCGGCACCACGCAATAATATCGACACAATGTTCTTTCCGATATCATGAAGGTCGCCCTTTACCGTGGCAACGAGTACCTTACCCTTTGATTTAATACCGCTACCGGCAAGGTGAGGACTGAGCATCTCCATGGCTGCTCCGACCGCTTCAGCCGATGCCAGCATATCCGGTATATAGTATTCACCAGCTTCGTACTTTTCACCGACGATGTTCATACCCCCGGTGAGTCCTTCATTTATAATTGCTTTCACGTCTATATTCCGGGCAAGAGCTTCTTCAACGAGTTCGGTCACGGCCGGCTGTCCTGCCAGACCTTCCTCCATGCCTTCGTCTTCCTGGGTTACTCTGCCCTGAATTACGTTTTCCTTTATTTCTTCTATGATGTTTTCGGTCATTCTAAACCTCCAAATCTAACCGCTTTTTAACCTTGGTAACAGGCCGGGTACTTGCTCATATACCTTATTGACTATTTCTTTATCTATACTATGAGGTGGCTGTGATAATATCTCGTCCGTTTTTTCCATTGCCTGGAATAAAACATCATCGGTCATATCTTTGCTTTCGAAAGGATAAGGCGGGGCTATCTCGCCGGTCCGCAAAGCGCTCCTGGCAAAACGGGTGAAAAGTCTGGTCGAAGAGCCCATTACCCGTTTTACCTGTTCCATGACTTCCTGGACGGTAGCCTCAGCGAAGGTATATTCCCCGGCAAGTCGTTTGATAATGCCTATATGAGCATCATCAAGTACAGCCTGCACAGGGCAGAATGTGCTGGTCCTCTCAAGCAGACCAAAGGCATAATGTAGGTACTGAGGTCCGGCAAGAGTAACCATAATCTGTGAAAATAGCCTTTCAACCGTTGCCTGTATACCGGGTATTTTTACATCTGAAACTCCACCCGACGAGTAGCAGGGTATCCCGTAATAGCGAGCCATCTGCACGCAGTCGGCATTATACTGGCTGAATTCGGGTATACCGTAAGAATCGTTAAGGTCAGCCATATTCGCCCTTCCCGGTACGCTGCCGTAGAGCACGGGGGTACCTTTGTTGACCAGCTGGGTGAGAGTGATTCCGGTTATGATTTCAGCGTTTATCTGGGCAACTATTCCTGCCTCGATGATAGGAGCTGTCGAGCCGCCCTGTGGAGCGCTGGAGATAACCAGGGGAATACCTCGCTTTGATATTTCAATCGTCTTCTGCGTGGTATCGTCCACCAGTTGCAGGGGACTCTTTATTAATGACGTAATAAATGAAATAACAGGATTTTCCCTGAATTTATCCTCACCGCCGGCTATAAGCTGTGCCATCCTGAGTACGTTATCAAGCTGGTCTAGCTGGGTAAGTCCCGCCATCACATGCTTGGTGGTATTATTGAGAGAGACAAAGAATTTATTGACATCCTTATTATCTTCGGTGATATCTTCGTCCTGGATATTCACCGGACGTAAAAATCCGTCCCATGAGTCCAGGTATTCGCAGAGACGTGCCGCTTTCGCCAGCCTCTCTGTGTCGCCTCTCTCGGTACGGAATACCGGGATGTTCAGTTCTCGCTCAGGCTCTCCTTTACTCACAAATGCTTCAATTTCCACGTCCAGCCAGTTGTTGGTCTCCGAGCCGGAAGCAAAACGCACCCTCGGCTCACTCCCGTCGAGGACAAGACAGTTGTTCTCATCTCTGGCTCCCAGCTTGACGACTTTCGGCGCCGACTCTAAACCCCCGAGGATTAGCTTCTCGGGGATTTTAATTATCCAGTACGGTGTTCTTTCGTCCTTAATCTCGGTAACTCCGGCGCCGCTGTCGGCAAAGATTTGCGAGGCATTCCTGTTAAAGCAGATTACGCCGGGGTCAGCCAGGATATTCATCGATAACCTGTGTATCTGCTGTACCTGTTTTTCATTCATTCGCTGATATGGTGTTACAAGTACGCCCTTACGTGTCACTATCTCTGCTCCTAGTCTACTATCCTGCCGCTGCGGTGAGCTCTGATATAAGCTCTCGAAGAAGAATCTTTTCCGGTAAGCATATTTACCACTCTAACCGTGGTCATCGTCTTTGCGTCCAGCGGGTCGAGAATTGCCGCGTCGAGTCCCGACTGAGCCGCCATCAGTAAAAAGGCGCGATTAACCAGTTTTCTATTGGGCAGACCGTATGATATGTTACTCAAGCCGACAACCGTTTTGGCTGCCGGGTAGCGGGACTTTATCTCTTCTATTGTTTTAAGAGTCACCTGTCCCTGGTTTATATCCACAGAAATGGGGAGAACCAGCGGGTCGAAATATATCTGCTCTTCTTTTATGCCTATCCCGGTCACGTATGTTAATATCTTCTCGCAGGCTTCAAGACGCTGCTTCACGTTGTCCTGTATACCCTCATCACCCATCGCCAGGGCTACCAGACTCGCCTCACGCTCCGCCGCCATAGGACCAACCGCCGCCAGCTTTTCCGGTTCGGCGGTAACAGAATTTATTAACAAATTTTTACCGTCGTATATCTGGAGAGCGGCTTCGATGATATCGGGATTATCGCTATCAATGGCGAGCGGTTTGTCTGTAACTGCCCGCACCGTTTCAATCAGCCACCTCATGGATGCTTTACCCTGTGATTGTTCGCCGGTGCCGTTACCTGCGTTTACATCGATGAAGTCAGCCCCTGCTTCAGCCTGGGCTTTAGCCAGTTCGCTGATGAGCTGACCATCCCTGTTTGAAATCGCCTCTCCAACCGCCCTGTTGGAGGCGTTTATTCTTTCTCCAATTACTATCATATTTCAGCCTGCTATTCCCGATATTTCAGATAATATCTTTCTCTCAATCTCTTCGGGAAGGCTGGAACCGGTTTTGCTCTCAATCTGTTTTACTATCTCAGAAGCCTTCTCCCAGGTGACTGGCTTACCCTGCGATTCCCAGTCTTCACGGCTATTCCTGTCGCTCAAGAGGGGTTGATAGTGTTCGTTTCGCATATACTTCCGGGTATGTTTTGCCGTAACGAAATTACCTCCCGGACCCACCTGTCTGATAAGGTCGAACGCCAGCGTTTCATCGTCTACTTTTATACCCTCGACCGCTCTCATTACCATCCCGAGTATTTCATTATCGATAACAAATTTCTCGTAGCTCACCGTCATGGCGAATTCCATCAAACCAGCCCCGTCATGGATAAAATTGGCTCCGGCAAGCGCGCAGAGCAGGCTGGTGATGGAAGACTCGTAACCGCTTTGAGAATCAAGTGTTTTGGAATCAGTCATGCCGCCGGTGGCGTAAAACGGCAGCCGGTAAAACTGCGCCATCTGAGCGCCGGCGGCGCCTAGCAATCCCATTTCAACCGAACCGGCAAGATATCTTAAGTTTCTGAGGTCGGTATTGGTTGCTACCGAGCCGAAGATTACCGGTGTCCCCGGATTTACTATCTGAGAAAGTACAACACCCATAAGAGAGTCAACCGTCTGAATTACCAGGTTTCCGGCGAGAGTTACCGGCGATGTTGCTCCGCATAACGGTTCCGATGGGCAAATCAGGGGAATACCGTTTCTGGCAATGGTAACTAACAGGTCACCGTAGTGGCTGTCCATTTTAAGGGGACTCATAACGCAGGCAATCATGGACACAAGAGGGCGTTCTCTGAGTGCTTCCCTTGAACCAGCTACTATTTCCGCCATCTTTATTACCTGTTCTATACCTTCAACGGTATAGACTCCGCCCATAACGTGCTTGGCGGTATTGTTCAACCCGGCGAAAAAACGGTTTACGTCTACCTGTTCTACAGGCAATTCGCTCGGGTAAGTGGGTAACATGTAAATGTGGATATTTTCCAGATGGTCAACCAGTCTGGCGATACGTTTTATGTCATCCAGTGTGGCGAGTCTTTTATTGTCGGTATCCGGTTCGTATATGTATAGTGCGGTCCCCCCGGTCCCGGCATACACTTTGTTACCGCCCAGCAGGACATCATTATTCCCATCCTGCCCGCACAACAACACCTCGGACGGTGCCATATCTATAAGCTCCAGCACCTTTTCCTGAGGCATTCGTATTGAGTTGTTCCCGGTATCTACACTGGCTCCTGCTTCTTTATAATACCTTAACGCTTCCTCTGAATTTACTTGAAAACCTACTTCTTCTATTACCGCCATTGCTGTCCGGTGTATTTTAGCGACAGCTTCTTCAGCCAGTGGCTTATATAAACCACCGGGCATTCCTTTCCGAACCATACGATTATAGTCTCCTCCCAGGACAATCCTGTTTTAAACAGCTCCTGCATGGATTGTAGTCTTCAACCTCGCTTTCGTATCCGCCGATACCGATAATACCTGACACGGACTTTCTTGGCAGCATCAGGTATTCTTCTGTAAGGGTTACTCCAGCCGTATCATCATTCAGAATGCGGAATAACATCTCCTGCTGGCTGACATCCCAGTCACAATAACCGGGACTGAAACGGCGGCTTATGTTCTGGTCCTGGTAACTGACTATATCTCTGATTCTGTCCTCAACAAGATTGGCAAGCTCTTCGGCAGCACCGGAACCAACGGCGTCGAGTACCGTTGCTTGAAGTACCAGACCGTTCTCCGCCAGGTAAGCGACCATTTCTTCGAGGTGATCTCCAATAGTCAGTACGAACACGGCAAACCTGTCGCATCGCTTTGCCAGCCTGCTGATAACCTTGCTCTCCAGAGTAACGGAATCGCCAATATCCACACAATCGCCATGAACCGATTCTATATCCCTGAATGTGTAGGAATACGCGTATTCAACGAGATTGTGGTAGTTTTCTATATAATCATCGACCAGAGATTTTATTTTTACTGAGGGCTTATATTCGTCCTCATAACCAATCTGGTTCAGTATTTGTTTGCTATCTATATTAATAATCTGTGCTGTCTTTGTTATCTGCATAATTGAAATATCTCCTAATCTTATTAGCCCAAAAAGAAACAAATAGAGAATGTAGATAGTATGTGGGCTTAAGATAAAGTGGAACCAGGCAAAACGAGGTAATAAGCGTTATAAATGAGGGGCTTTGCGCGCCAGATGGGGCATAAGAGCGGTGTTGAAAGGGTATACAGATACTTTTGAAGGCGCAAACTTGATATATTTCCGGACTACTCTCCTCTAACTCTTCCCGTCTTTCTTCCTTGTTATTAGGCTATCCGGACAGTGTGGAGAAGAAAGATTACTAGCCCCAGACGATATGCCTGCTCAGGAAAATCAGGTGAATTTTTCGCCTTTATAAAATATTTTGTATTCCTCCCTCCTTGATGTAGCTACATAAAAGTAATACATTTTTATGGTAGCATGATATCTAGCCTCTGTCTAATGCCGACTTGGGTAGTTGCTATATAGGACACCCCATAGGTCTCTTTCATAAGCACCTATACCTGTCCTCGGTTTATTGCTTCTTAACCCGTTACAGGAGGTCTTAACGGGGATATTCCAGCTTTGTGCGCAAACTTTTTTTCTTTACTCATTGCAGTATTCATATACTTCGTAGCCATACTCTCCTGACCTTTTTATGTAAAGAGAACACAAGAGAAGAACTTGTTAACAAGGTATATCAGCCTTTAGTGACTTTATAGAGAATACCATTGTGTTTAAGTAATTGTTCTTTTTCGGTCTTATCATGATTTATCCGTGATAGTAAGTAAATTATGTAGACTATGGCCTTAAGCCAGATGGGATCACACTACCCTGACGAAAAACTGGTATGAAAAGTGAATCTGATTATCAAGAGCATTGGTTCGAGTCCAGTAATGTGGGCGATGGTTGACAATTCCCGAACTCCTGTTTGAGAAGAAAGGGCTGATTCCTGAGTTACAGTTCACGCTTTCCTAGTACTATCGATTCTGATAGCTTGTTTGAAAAGTATCTTTCATATCAAGTAATTAATTGCGTTTTTTTATCTGATTGTATGTTTTTAGTCGTAATTCGAATGGTTGCGTTGATCAAGATGCTGAATTTCGGCTTCGCACTCAAGGGGTATTATGGTCCTCCTTCCTGTTGGAGCAGGATTATTGCAATACTCATACACGAGATTGGTAGTATGACGCTTATGTTTTCTCTATTATGAGTCTCACCGAGTCTCCTTTATCCAGCTCGGCTGATGACTTTATCTTCTGAACATCTATGTGGTCAATCTTGATCTTTATTTCATGGTCCGCTTTGATTTTCCCTTTCACCGTGCCGAACGCTTCATCCGGATGGGACGGTTTTTCTCGCCCCCATGATAGTATATGCTCCTCGCTTAATGATGGATCTGATTTGATGGTTATTTTTAGTATATCCCCTTTATTAAAATCAACTGATGGCTTTAAAATCAGATCCCCGACTTCATTGATTTTAACCTTCAATTCCTGTGCGTTAATAATGTTTTTTTCTACCTTACCGTACGTTTCACCAACAACTATCTCTTTCTGACGCTCAGCCTTTTCCTGTTCCAGGGCTTTATTTGCCCATGCGGCTTTTCTTTGTTCATAGTCTGATGTCATATAACCTCCCGTTTTTCAGGCATATTAACCGTACTGTCATTTTACATGATATTTCGGTAATAACACAAAGGACTTTAACTTACATCAGTCTCAAATTGAAGATGATTTTAAGTCACGAGAAAAAACATGAACCGTTTTCTAAGCTATTTGGCATATGGTGGGCGATACTGGATTTGAACCAGTGACCTCTGCGATGTCAACGCAGTGCTCTAACCAACTGAGCTAACCGCCCACGTAGCAAGGATAATTCTACCAAAATGCCCCGTTTACAGTCAATTAATCAGGTCAGATGTTTTTACCTTCGCTTCATCCTGTTATCTATATAACTGACCGTAATCGGTTCTCTCTATTGTCCACGATGGCGGGTGGTATCACGATATGATCGGGATGACCTCTGCGATGGAAGATAAACGGTTCTCCGGGAGTACCGTTAACGTCTTCCCTTAACAGGACAGCTAAGTTCTCTAAATAATCACTATTCGATTCGCTCATGCTTCTTTTACCCAACTCTATAGAAGTCTCTTTCTCGGTACATTGTCACCTATAATAAACTTCGTGTCAATCCGCCCGTGCTGGCTACCACCGAAAATTACACCGGTTTTATATTACAGGTATCTATAACTTATACCATGGCATCATTTATTGAGGTAGAGAACAGGTAAAAACACCTAAGGGGAAAATGTAACGACCGTTCAGAATAGCGGGATATCAGCTTCACGTGGCAAAAAATTGGCGGTGAGATACTTATATAGTGCAATTTCTGCTATTAAAGGAAAATGTAATATCAAAATAATACTTTTCTTACTATATTAATTTTGTTACTAATATATATTTTCATATCCAAGTTATTAATCACGCCAAAAATGTGACAAAATATTTACAAATATGTGTTGACTTTTCATTCAACGTTCTTTATAATTACACCACTTGAATCAGCAAAGAGGTTTTTATAAATAATGGTAGATAATAAATTCGGGACAAAGCTGAGGGAATTACGTAATAAAGCTGGTCTCAGCCAGAGGAAGCTGGCTGACAGGGTTGGCATTGACTATTCATATT